>JALBVE010000007.1 GCA_025050575.1 Candidatus Devosia symbiotica | reverse complement strand
GGGGGGCTAGGTTCGACACCAAACTGTCGGCGCAGCACAAAATGCGCAGAAATTCTTACACTTGGCTTGATTGATCTCGTGTTGCCCTTTCAACTGGAAGGCGCTGGCGATATACTATGCGACAGTATTCCAGCCCGGCAATGAGGCCCCCTGCATGTTTGGCATTGATCCGAGTTTTCTCAGTTCGCTTGTTCAAGTTATTCTGATTGACCTAGTCCTGGCCGGCGACAATGCGGTGGTCATTGGGCTGGCCGCAGCCGGACTGGCGTCGGAGGTCCGGCGCAAGGCCATTCTAATCGGCATTCTGGCTGCCACGGTGCTCCGCATCTTCTTTGCGTTGATCACTACGCAATTGCTGGTATTAGGAGGCGGCCTGCTGATCGCAGGCGGGGTATTGCTGCTCTATGTATGCTGGAAGATGTATCGTGAGCTGTCTATCTCGGACAGCGATGAGCAGGACGTGCGGGAAGCGCTTGAAAACGCTGACGTCAATGCTGATAGCACCATTGTTGGCACGACTTCGCGCAAGACGCTGCGCCAGGCTATCATTCAGATCATCATCGCCGACGTTTCGATGTCGTTCGACAATGTTCTGGCAGTGGCTGGTGCGGCACAATACCATTTCGAGGCGCTGATAATCGGTCTAGGTCTGTCGGTTATCATGATGGGTGCGGCGGCAACTTTCATTGCTCATTTGCTGTATCGCCATCGCTGGATCGCCTGGGTTGGTCTGGGTATTATCTTGCTGGTGGCTGTGCGCATGGCTCTTGAGGGGCTGGGGACATTTGTGGCCCTGCCCGAGATTCCGCTGCTCTATGCGCCCATCTTGCTGCAGCCGCCGCAGGCCATTAGGCTTTGGTAACCACGGGTCGAGTTTTGCAACTTTTATCGTAACGTTACAGGGATTTGATTACCTGCCGGCGTCAGTTTTCCGCGCAAATATTCGTGCAGGAACACAAGTCATGTCCGTCATCGCCGATCGATTGGGCCATTCGCAACCTGGTACAGCACCAGATGCCCAGGCCGGTGTGTGCGCTACCGGCGCGGCACAGCTAGCCCTGGAAACGAGAGTGGTGTTGGGAAGGAGTTGGATCCGATCATTGTCGGCTTCGACGAGGTCTGCCAGGAACAGCTGCATGCCTTTGCAGTAGCGCGCTGGCCCTCGGTCAAACACGAGCCCATGCTATTTCTATTGAACGCCGAAGTGGTCGGCGGTTTGCTGATGATGGCGCAGGCGTTGTCGCTGCGCCTGGAGCATATTGCGGTTTCCAAATGGAGGTCGATGCTCAAAGATCTGTCCCGGCCCGATTGCGACGCCATTCATGCTGGTATAGTCGAGGCGCTGATTGCCGACCATGCGCGGCAAGCGCGGGCAGATGATTTCAGTGCTTCCCTGTGCTTCGATTACTCCGGTCAACGGCGCCTATGTGAGTCTGGGGGTGCGTGGGTTCTATCGCGGCTCGCAATTGTTATTTCTCAGCCGCTATATCGTCAACCTGCGGCTCAATGATGCCGTCTAGCGCAAAAGTCTGCATCAGAAATGGCGCTATCACCTCAACAAGTCCAAGAAGGCCGGACTGAGTTTTGAGTGCGCCGGTCCGGAGCGGCTGGACGAGTTCGATATTCTCTGAATACGGCGATGACCGACCGCAAGAAGTTCTCCGATTATTCGGTCTATGACAGGGTGCAATCGCTGATGGCGCTTGACGATGCCTTGCGACCAGAATTGTTCTTCGTGCGTCATGAGGGCGTTATTGTTGCCGGCGCCCTGATCTTCAAGACCGGAGACCACGCTGTCTATCTTTACGGTGCCACCAATGATCAGGCCCTGCCATTGGGGCGGGCTATTTCATGCATTGGAATATTATTTGCTGGCTGCGCGACAATACCCGGGCCAATTGGTACGATTTGGGGCAGATGGCTTCCAGGGCTTGCACCAGTTCAAAAATGGCATGGTTGGCGATGCCGGGGTGATCGAGCCTGTGCCGCTTGTGGCCAATTACGCCAGTAACCGTCTGGCGCTACTGTTGGGCGCCGGGGCCTTTGCGGCCTGCGACGCGCTCTACCATCTGCGACGTATGGTAGATGGTTGGCGCAGTCCTAATACTAAAGCGACCCAGATGCAGTCAAATATGGGCGAGGCGGATCCATGAGCATTCATCGTCGCCTAGCGTCGCAATCGAGCATCATCTTTGCCGCCCGGCTGGGCGGCGCTGGACCGATCTTTCTGGTGTAGGCGCTGATCGCCCGTATCTGGAGCGCGGAACTACTGGAGGAATATCTGATCGTGATTGCCACGGTCAATTTGATCGCCGTGGTCATGCCGCTGGGCTTTCATACCGTAGGCACCTATTTTTGCGGCCGAATATTGGGCGCGCGGCGAGCGCAAGAAGTTCATGGCCTTCCTCACGCGCTGCTATGCCCATGTGGTGGGGGCGCTTGTGCTGTTACTGATTGCCGGGTACCCGGCGCTGGATCTGCTGGGGCTCGATGAAACGATATTGGCGATTCACTTCATTCCCATGGTGCTGCTCGCCTTCGGGACAGCCGTGGTCTATGTCAATGGCGCACTGCTAGTCGGGCTTAAACGGCCGCTAGCCGGGTTTTCGCCGACACGATGTTTCGCCCGATGATCGTGATGGCCGCATTCTTGGCGACCGCTGGCGGAATTGCCTCGGCGGTAGAGAGCTTTGCCACCATGCTGTGGATCATCTCGATTGGCTATGTCGGGGTAGCGCTGGTCCATTTTGCCTTTGTCATTGCCTCGGCGCCACGGCTGGCAGATACCGCGCCGATGCGTGAGCTAGAATCGCGACGCTGGTAGCGCTTTGTGCTATCATGGGTGCTGATTTCAATGGCCAGCGATTTCTTCTTCGATATCGACCTATTGCTGCTCAGTCAGAGCCTGAGCCGCGGAGAACTGGCCATTGCAGATCAATGACTGCGATTCTACGATGGTGATCACTGCTGATGAAGGTCGCCGCGGTGGCAAGGCCATGCCTTCAAGAAGAAAGTCGACAAGGCGCTCGAGGATTGCCCCGGCTCTTCCAAGATGCCGGTCGTGCACAATACCGATGCTGACGTGACGATGAATGGCAGCCGCTGTTGAACCGTTCAACGATCCCGAACCGATGAATGCGGAAGATCCGCTGTTTATTCTTTACGCCTCCGGATCGATCGGCAAGCCCAAGGGCGTGCTGCATACTACCGGCGGCTATCTGCTCTACACATCGCTGACCCACGAGTTGAGCTTTGACTACAAGCGTGGCGAGATCTTCTGGTGTACGGCTGACGCGGGCTAGGTCATCGGCCACAGCTACATCGTCTATGATCAGCTAGACAATGGCGCGACTACGGTGATGTTTGAAGGCATTCCGACCTATCCTGATGTCGGCCGCCTCTGGCAGGTGGTCGAAAAGCACAAGGTCAATATTTTCCACACCGACACCCCGATTCTGCCCCTTGGCCTTCGTTATGCCACGCCAAGGGGCAGAATCGGGGTGGCTATCCGCACGATAGAAAGGGGCAGAGCATCTATTACTATGTCACACTGATGGCAGGGAAGCCAGCTCTAACGAACTGCGGACCGAGCTCAAGAACTGGGTGCGCAAGGAAATCGGGCTGATTGCGACGCCAGATCTGATTCGGCGGGCGCCTGGTCTGCCCAAGATGCGTTCGGGTAAGATTATGCGCCGCATTCTGCGCAAGGGTGCCGAGAATGAGTTCGCGATCCTGGGTGATACATCAACATTGGCGGATCCTGGTGTTGTCGATGATCTGATCGAAAACTGGCAGAATCGCTAATACCAAAACGTCACGGGCGGAGACCCCAAGTTCTCCGCCCGATCAAGGCAACGGCATCACGAGCCGGAAAGTTGAAAAACGGACCGCACTCCAAGCTGCCTATTCGGTAGAGTTACACTTTTTTCGTTTGATATCAGCTCATAAGTGCTCCCGTAGAGAAATGTTGTGGGTTTAAGCATTGTTTTGACTGTATTTAGTGGGCATCGTTCAGCGCTGATTCCAGCCTGGATTGCCCCGTGAACACTCCTCCTGCGCACCTGCTCTCCATCTTTCCTAATCTTTAATCTTGCCCAATGCTGCACGCGCCGCGACGCTGGAGAGCAGATGGCTAGCCAGATGATTGTGGTGAGCTTTCAGGGGGATAGTGCCGATGACGCGGCGCTGGCCGGGTTACGGGCTGATCTCGCAGCGAGTCGCCTAGGCGGAGTGATGCTGCTCAAGACCAATATCAAGAATCTGATGGCAGTCGGACAGATAAATACGGCGTTTCGCGCTGCGTCGCCGGACCTGCCGCCATTGATTACGCTGGACCAGGAGGGTGGGGCGGTCGAATGACTGACAAAAGATGTCGGCTTTCAGGAAATTCCTAGTGCCGCCAGCATCGCGGCACATGATTCCCTGACCGAGGCCGAGGCTATCTATGCCAAGATGGTGGCGGCAATCGCTGTGGCCAACGTCAATCTCAATCCGGACAATCAGATCATCGCCAAATATAACCGTTCCTTCAGTGCTGACCCGGCCACCGTGGCGCGCTACGACGTGGCCTTTATCAAGACCCATCACGCGGCAGCCTTCTGACCGCGCTCAAGCACTGCCCCCGACATAGTTCATCGACTGCCGACAGTCATAAGGAATTTGTCAACATCTACAAGACCTAGAAGCCCGAGGAACTCAATCTTTATCGGTTGCTGATCGCCGCAGGTCATGTGGGCATGGTGATGCCGGGCCATCTCTATCACGTTAGATATGCCAATGATGGCACGCAGGCGCCTTCTTCGTTATCGCCCCAGTGGATTGAAGGCGTGTTGCGCAGCGAGCTGGGCTATGACGGCGTAGTGATTAGCGATGATCTGAAAATGAGCGCCATTCGGGATCATTTTATGCTTGAGCAGATCGTGACTCAGGCGGTGCGCGCTGGCCTAGACGTGCTGTTATTTTCCAATATGGCTAAATATTACGCCAGGCTGGGGCAGGAGGTGCTGGACATATTGCTGACCGCCGCTGCGGCCGACCTTCCCCTTTCGCCGCACGGATTGAACAGACTTACGCCCGTATCGTGGCGCTCAAGGCGCGGATCCATTGATCGGTCACCTGGCCCGGGTTTCCCCACCTTCTCGACAGCAATGGTTCCCTCGCCGGCAAAGCGCGGATAAAGTTCGCTCCCACGAAGCAGGAGTCGTTGCTTGATGACGGATGATCGCGAGGTCCGGCAGGTTCGGGCCATGTTCATTTCGGATGTGCACCTGGGTATGAAGCCGATTCGGGTTGGGCAACTGATCCAGTTTCTGCGCGCCCACGATGCCGAGACCATCTATCTGGTTGGCGACATTCTTGATGGTTGGCGGCTAGCCAAGGCCTGGCACTGGCCAAATGAGTACAATGTGCTGGTGCAATTGCTACTCGACAAGGCTAATGCCGGAGCACGGGTGATCTATCTGCCCGGCAATCACGACGAATTCTTACGCGAATATCTGGGCACATTTTTCGGCGAAATCGAGTTCGTCGATCGCACGGTGCATACCACGGACACCGGCAAGACCTATCTGGTCATTCATGGCGACCAGTTCGACGTGGTGGTGATGAACGCCAAATGGCTCGCCCATGTCGGTGACTGGGCCTACAATGCAGCGCTGCGCATCAATATCGCCATCAATTGGGTGCGTCGCCGCCTAGGCTTGCAATACTGGTCGCTGAGCGCCTGGGCCAAGCAGAAGGTCAAGAACGCGGTGTCGATCATTGGCCGCTTCGAGGAAGCGCTGGTGCATGAGGCCAAGGAGACCGGGGTCGATGGGGTGATCTGCGGTCACATCCATTTTGCGGCCATGCATGAGCGGTTGGGTATCCACTATATCAACACCGGTGACTGGGTGGAAAGCTGCACGGCCATTGTTGAAACGCCTGAAGGCGAGTTCGAGCTGATCAAGTGGACCGAGATGGCCGTGGTTGGTGAATCCCGCAAATTCCGCCTGCGCCGGGCCGCCAGCTAGCGTCAAGTAAGTGTCATCTGCCAGTCATGCGGCCGACGTCAATGCGCAGCAGATTGTTCAAATAATCGAACGCGTGGTGATGCTGCTGTATCGAACCAAGCCAATATTCGGGCTACCCATCGCCTGCTGATTGTCAGCGATGCGTGGCGACCGCAAATCAACGGGATGGTGCGGACGTTGAAAAGCGTCGGCGTGGTCCTGACGCATATGGGCGATGATGTACACTATCTGACGTCGGAGCGGTTCTGGACGCTACCGGTGCCTAGCTATCCCGAGATACGGATATCGCTGGCCAGTCTGGGGTCGTGTCGCGGCAGATTGCGGCTGTGGCGCTCGACGACATTCACATTGCCATCGAAGGGCCGCTGGGCCTGCTGGCGCAGCAATTTTGCATTGACTGGCGTCTGGGCTTCACCACCAGTTTTTACACCTATTTCCCCGAAAATGTGGCGCTGCGCATGCCCGTGCCGCAGCAGTGGAGCTATGGCTATTTGCGCTGGTTCCGCACGGCGGCAGCGTGCACCCTAGTCCAAACTCCTTCGTTGCGCGACGATCTGACTGAGCGCAGCTTTACTCGCCTCGGTCTGTGGTCACGCGGCGTCGATGATGCGCGGTTTCGGCCCAACTCAAAGACGCAGTTCAAGAATCTGCCTGGTCTACATCTGCTCTATGTCGGACACTTAGCCGCAGAAAAGAATGTCGAGGCGTTTCTCAACCTCAACGTGGCGGGTACTAGGATCGTGGTCGGCGACGGGCCTGATTGCCTCCCGGCTGATGCGCAAACATCCGGATGCGGTGTTCCTGGGGTATCGTCATGGCGAGGAACTGAGTGAGCTTTACCGCGGTGCCGATGTGCTGGTGTTCCCCAGCTATA
Organism: Candidatus Devosia symbiotica; assembly: GCA_025050575.1. GTDB lineage: Bacteria > Pseudomonadota > Alphaproteobacteria > Rhizobiales > Devosiaceae > Devosia > Devosia symbiotica. The sequence goes on along the minus strand of JALBVE010000007.1, from coordinate 47,342 downwards.
CTGACGCATTTGGCAATGTTATCACCGACGCGCTGGCGTTGGGCACGCCGGTCGCTGCTTTGCCGGTGGCCGTATCGCTCGATGTGCTTAGCGATCCCCGGGCCAGCGGCCCTGCACGCTGACCTCAGCATCACCCATGGCGAATTGTTCACCTGAGCGGCTAGCCGCGCGCTAATTGAGCAATGCGCTGGTATCCCTGCAATCACAATTGGCTGCAGTGGATTGATCGCAACGTTGCAACGTTACCCTTATATTGTGCGTCGCGCCGAGTCACCTAGGACCCTGGGCACTGGTCTGCCAGGAGCCTTCTCAGCATGTCCCTTGTCCCTTCGCGCTTGACCATCCCCGAAGCGAGCGCCTCACTTTTTCAATTCATCATCTACCTGCTCGGTGCAGTCAGCTTAGTGTTTCTGGGCATCTGGCTGAGTGAGTACGGGCTGCCGGCTGATCACATCGGCATCATCAAACTCGGCTCCCATGCTGTGCTTTCTGGCATTGAACATGATGATTGGGCGGCTCGCTGACCGCTCTAGGGATTGGCGTAGCGTCATCGTGGTTTTGTTGCTGGCGGGCGCGGCGTCGTCGTTCGGCCTGTTTTCGTCAATGAGTTCTGGGGCGTGATGCTTATATGGTCGCTGGTGACCATGAGTATAATGGTTCCATTCCCCCGATCATCGCGGCTTCAGTGCGGATGACGCGGCGCATAGAACCGACTTTGATGCCGTGCGGGCCTAAGGCACCGTTGGTTTATATTATGGGTGTGGACGGCATTGGCATGCTGATCATGGTGTTCGGCGCCTATGCCTTTGTCCCCTGTTCGTTTCCATGTCACTGCTGCGGGTCGGTCTGAGCCTGCTGTTACCGCGTTTCCGCGCCCCCCCTGAGCAGGCGGAGATCTTAGCTGCGAGAATGCCAACCAAACTGCGGGACTCGCTGCAATTGCGGTTCGTGCTGCCGCTGGTCGCCTTTGCCATGGTCAATGTCAGTCACGCGCTGATCGGCGGCTTTGGCGGTCTGTTCTGGCACTAGAATGGCATTCCGGATTATTTCATCGATCCCTTGCTAGTTGTCGCGGCAACCGGGAAAGCCGTGATGATGTTTGCCTGGCGGCGCTTTCGATGTGGGCTATTTCGGCGTCGTCCACTTTATTGCCAACTGGACCGATGAATCCAATGCGGCTGAGGCGCAGGGCTTTGCCAACATGCTCAACCAAGGCATGGCGGTGCTGTCGCTGGCTGGGTTTGGTTGGCTGGTCGTGCGGTTTGACAGCTACACGTTCTTTTCTTCGTCGGTTGTCGCTGTCCTGGCCATTGTCTGCGTACTGATCTCCCTGCGCATTCGCACCCCCAAGGACGCGCAGTAGGGACAGAGCGCCAGGTGGCGTGGTAGGCTCAGGCCCGGCTACGTCGGGCTCCAACCCGGCAAGCCGATATATTTTGACGGCGGGCTCATAACGCAAAACGACCCCAGGTTCTCGGGACCGTTTTGTGTGTCTCGTGGAGGCTGCGCTAGTTCAGGCGGCCGCTGGCATGGGCCAGAGTGGTGTAGGCCTTACCACGATCAGACAACAGATGCTCGCGGGTCTCGCTGGCTGGGTTGGCACTAGCGGCGGCGCGCCTTAGCAATTGTTCGAACTCGTTCATATAGGCAGATGCGATACGGGCGAATTCGGAGTCGCGCTGCAGCTTCTTGCGTGTGTCGTCATAGATACTCTGACCGGCCAGGGTGTAAATCCGGCGCGAGAAAACATTCGATTCGCCGGCCTGATAACGGGCCCAGGCATCGGCCAGCGCTGCGTCGTCAATCGCGTGGGCAATCTCTTCGGTCAGGCCGAGCAAGCTTGGCTGAAGCTGCTGGGTGCTTTGCTGCTTGGCGGTGGCATTTCGCAAGACATCGCGTAGCCAGCCGCCTTCACCCTGCGGCACAGCCTCAGTTTCGGCGACAGGCGCAGCCTGACGAGCGGGTTCGGGCTGGCGCGGCGGCTCGGGCGTGCGCTCCAGGGTGCGGATCGGATCGATCAGCGACTGGCGGGCCGGCTCGGCGCGATAGGAATCGCGGGCGGGTTCAGGCTGGCACGAGGCCTGATAGGCCGGCGCCTCATTACGAGGTTCTGCCCGTATTTCCTCGCGTGGCTCGGGGCGGGCGGCGAGGCGGGGCGCGCTGGGACGGCAATCATTGATGTCGTGGGTGGCCGGCTGGCTGCGCACGATTGCATTGAGTTCGCTGAGCGCCTCGATCTGTTCTGCTACGACGCGGCGCATGGCGGCGGCGCTAGCGCGAGTTTCCTCGGGCAGTTCGTTGACACCGCGGGCCAGCTCGGCGCGGGTGGCCTCGAGCTCGCCGCTCACTTCGCGGACGGTTTCGCGCATGGCATACGCGGTGTCGTTGAAGCGTTGGGTGGCTTCTTCAATGGCGCGCTGCATTTCGGCGATCATGTGCTGCTGCGCTTGCTGCAGGGTGGCATTGGCGCGGCGGCCCTCGGCGTCGGCGGTGCCGCGGAACTCACCCAGGCGGTCATTGACCTGACCGGCGGTCTCGTCCAGCGCCTGGCGGAACTGGCCGATATTGGCGGCGATCGTGTTGCGGACTGCAGCAGAGCTGTCGCTGATGGTTTCGGCCAGCGTGTAGGTGGTGGTGTTGAGCGCGTCGGTGATATTGCCGGCAGTGGTGGCTAGCACATCGCTGATGCGATGAGCGTTTTCTTCTAACGCCGTATTGACCTGGTTGATTTGCTGGTTGAGTGCGACAGTCGCTGCGTTGGCAGCGCAACGCACGACATTGTCCATCTGCGCGGCATTGCTCGAAAGCGAAGAGGTGAAGCGCTCGTTGGTGGCGTAGAGCGCGTCATTGACGTTGTTGGTCGACGACTGGATCGCCTGGGTAATAGTATTGGTCGTCTGTTCGAGTGTTTCGACCACGGTGCCCGTAGTGGCACTGAGGGCTTCGTCCATGGCGCGGCGAGCGCCGATCAGACGGCGTTCGGTGTCGTTGACGGTGTCGGCGATCGATTGGGCGAACAAACGCATGCGACCGTCAATGTCGTCGGTCCGTACAGCAAAGCTTTGGGCGAGCGCATCCATAGCGCCGCGACGCTCCTCGAGATTATCGATGGCATTGTCGCTAGTAATAGTCAGGGCTGTAGTAGCCTGAGACATATTGGTGGTTTCAGCGTCGAGCTTGCCCAGGATCGAGGAGAACTCGTCGATCATGCCGCGAATGGTGATCTGCATGGCGCTGACATGCTGGCTGATCATAGAACCGGCCTGTTCTGTCTGGCCGATGGCGTCGCGCACGGTTGCCGAATAGGACGAGGTCTGCTGGGCTACGCTAGTTTCTAGATTGGCCAGATTCGCCGTTGAGGCATCCAGCACCCGCTGCAGCAGCAGATTGGAATCGTTGAGCTTGCCAAGAGCCGAGGTGATATCGGTGAGAATGCGCGAGGTGGAAACTGCCATGATGGCTTCGGCTTCCTGGGCACTGTCGCTCAGGGCATTGCGCAGCAGATTGCCGTGGCTGTTGAGTGAGGTCTGCAGTTCTGCCGATTTTTCACTGACCAGGGTGGCAAAGATGTTGGTGTGCTGTTCAACTGAGCGGTTGATGTTGTTGAGGTGGGTTTCGATATGGTCGACGGCGTCGACGGCCTTGACGCTCAGTAACTGGTCGATATTGGTGGCAGCCACACGGATATGGTCGAGCGCGGTGCGCACGGCGCTGTCCATGTGGTTGGCAGTATTGCTGATATCTGTGGCAATGTTCTGTGTTGCCGCGGTGATGCGCGTGGCGATGGTTTCCTCGATCCGGTCGGCGCCGGCTTCCAGATCTGCCATCGACTGGGTGATCGAGGTGTTGATCGACGCATTGAGGGCCGACAGACGATCTGCGGTGATATCGGCGCGGGCGGTGATCGCCTCGGGTAGGGTGCCAAGACGGGAATCGACCATATCAGTAATGGCCTGACGGGCTGAGTTGACACCGGTTTCGATGAGATAAGTCGCTTGGCGGGCACTTTCAGCGACCGTCTGAGACGCTGATTCAATGCGCGCACTGACGCCGTGTTCGGCATCGATAATCCGGGTAATGGCGCTTTCGAGACCATCACCGAGATGAATATTGACCTCGGATATCTTGCTAATAATCATTGAGGACATCGACTTGACGTGCTCGCACATCGTGTCGGTGGCGTTACGCAAAGTATTGTGGATCTTGACGCGTGCTTCGTCGCCCTGCTGGGTAATGGTTTCAGCCAGCTCGGAGGTGCGCATGCCGATGGTTTTGCTGATCGAGGCGGTATGGGTTGCTAAAGTGTCGCCTAGAGCTTCGGTGCGCGAGTTAAGTGCCTCGGTCAGCTGCTGGGTGCGGGTGCCAACGATCTGCGCTAGTTCGCGGGTGCCATCGTCGAGTGCCGACTTCAGCATTGTGCTGCGGGTATCGAACTCGCTGGTCAGTATCCCGGTGCTGGTGCCCAGTTGCTCGACCAGGCTCGTGATGCGTTCAGTAAGCTGGTTAGAAAGGTCGTCGACGCGCGAGTCGATCTCGAGTGTCATCGCCGTGGTCTTTTCCGACAGGATATCAGTCAGCCGCTGCGTGCGGCCAGTGATGGCCTGATCGAACGCATTGGTGCTGTCGGTCAGGATTTCGCTCAGTTCCTGACTACGGACGCGAATGGCCTCGCTCATGTCACGGGCGCGGGCGTCCAGGGTTTGATCAATTTCTTCAGCGCGAGACTGCATGGTGCTACCCAGCTCGTCAGCGCGGGTGGCCAGAATGGTGTCGAGCGCCTTGGTGCTGTCATCAAGCACTTCCGCAATAAAGCCGGCATGACCCTCAAGCGAGTTTGAAAGTTCGCGGCTGCGATGGCTTAGGGTCTCGGTGATAGCCTTGGTGCGCGCGCCGAGTACTTCGCTCATTTCGCGGGTACGCTCGCTGACCACGTCGTTGAAACGGCCGGATTCTTCGTTGAGCGCCATTTCGAGCACATTGGCGCGGGCAGCGAAGCTGGTACCCTGTGCTTCAAGGCGGGCGATCAGGTCATCACCCTTGTCGCCAACCACGCCGTCAAGTGCGTGCAGCCGGGCGTCGAGAATGCTGGTAACCTCGCTGAGGCGGGCGTCAAACTGGCTGAGCGTGTCCTGGCCTGCTGAAGACAAGGTGACGCGCGCGCGTTCTGAGGTTTCGTCGAGCGCTCTATTAATTTCGATGACGGCCGATTGCATGCGGTTGTCCATGGCATTGAGCTGAATGGACACCGATTCGTCGAGCTGGCGGGTGAGGGCGCTGAGCAGTATCTCGGCTTCGCGCGAACGCGATGAGATATCCTCGGCGATGCGCTGGCCGATCATGTCGAGCCCGCCGGTCACTTCATGGCCGCGATCTTGGAGCTGGCCGAGCAGTGCCGCGCCGCCATCGGTCAGCAGGGTTGAGAGGGCTCCGATGCGTTCATCAAATGTCGCCGACAGCCGGTCGATACCTGATTCAATCAGGCCGGCAATAGACTGGGTGCGGTCGTCAAAGGCCGTGGCAAAGGTGGCGCTGCGGTCTTCGATGACGCGGGTGCGCTGGTCAATGGCCTCGCCAATCTGGTTAGCACGACCGTCCAGAGCCTCGGCCAGGGCATTGATGCGGCTATCGACGCCGGCGGTCAGATTTTCGGCACGCTCATCGAGCGTGCGGACCATATTGGCCGTCTGGTCTTCAAAGGTCAGCGACAGGCGCTCAGAACTCTGGTCGAGCGAAGAGATGAAGTCGGTGGTGCGGTTGTCGACCAGCGCAACAAAGCTCTCGATGCGTTCGCCGAAGGAATTGGTCAGGGTATTGCCGGCGGTTTCGAGCGCGCGGGTTAGATTGCCGCCGCTCTCGACAATAGTTTCCGAAATGCGCTGGCTGATCATGTCGAGGTCGAACACTAGGCCGGTATGGCTCTCGGTAATGGCTTCGCGCACCCGATCGGCATTGGTCAGCACGCTTTCGCGCTGGCTGGCCAATTCGGCGATCAACGCGCGCATCCGCGATTCATTGTCCGAATAGGTGCGTTCGAGCGCTGTGACCTCGTTGTGGATCATCATCTCAAGTTCGCCGGCCCGGGATAGGGCGCGTTCCAGACCGTCGCCCAGCGCGTTGATTTCGCGGCGCATAGCCTGACCGACCGAAGCCACCTTATCAACGGCGGTCACTTCGGGTTCGGCTAGCCGCATGGCGGCCTGCGTGATTGAAGAGGCGGCATTGCGCAGGTCCTGGGCACGGCGAAACAGGGTGGCAATGACAAAGAAAGTGACGGCCGGCACGAACATGATGGCGGCCAGTCCGATGAAGTCGATAGTGCCAATAAAGCTAGGGAAATCAGCGAACTGATTGCCATAGCGCAGCCAACCGCTGGCACCCGAAATGGCCAGCCAGATGACCGATAGCATGATCGCGACCCAGGTCGGCGCCGAGGACGAGCGGTTCTGCAGGCTGTAAAGGATCTTTGGGGTCGGGTAGCGATCATCATTGGCGACTGCGCTGGCCTGCTGGGTGATTTTGTCAGCCGCGCGCAACCGCTCGCTGCGGCCGGCATCTGAGAGTTTGCGTTCAGGCGTCTGGTGGGCAGCGTTGTCTATGTTGAGCACCGATTCCTTGAGGGCATCTTCGACGGCTGAGAATGCCAACGCGGCGGGATCGTTCGTGGGGGTTGGGTTCTTCGCCATACTCTCTTAACAACTCTCGTGTCGACTTATCAGCAATAAGGCGGATTCTGGGAGCAGTATGCCCCCGACCCGTTTCCGGGCTCGTGATCAAACGGAAACAATTCGATGCAAATGCCCCGCATCGTCCCCAACTCTCGCCGCCACGCGCTGGTTCAAAGCCTATTAATACATTCAATTTGAAGCAAACCGAACGGAATCTTAACTTAAAGGTTAATTTCCTGGGAAAGGCTTGGGGCCATCTGAGCGGCAAACAAAGGCAAAGGTGTGGCTTAATCACCTGTTCACCTGCGCATTCTAGGCTTGTCCACGCGGCATTGTCCCTGTCGGACGCGTAGCCGTGCGCAACGGAGCGACCAGCATGGCACGGCGATCGGCCAGTGTAGATACAGACCACGACGATCCTGACCATCCGGGCGGAACGGCCAATCGATCTAGGCCACTTGGCCAAGCGATGCCTTGGTGGCGAGCATCTCGAATACGAGATCCTGCGCATGTATGACATGAGGATGACGACTTAATTTCGGGCAGCTGCAGCTGGCCACCAGCTATGACGAACTGGCGATAAACCTGCACTCAATCAAGGAGGCCTCAGGCGGTATAGGAGGGGGCGTTTTCCTTGGCCAATCTAGCCAAGGATGCCGAAGCCGAATTCAAGCTGGCCGATCGCTCTCGCCCGAGCGGCTGGACGATCTTGGCATCGCCATCGAAGAAGTCTGCAGCTTCATCGCCCGCATGCTGAGTAACGAGCCGGCATGATCTAGCGGGCCACGCGCCACACCCGCATCAGCAAGTCACTCGGATCGCTCACCGCGAATTCATAGGTGCCCCAAGGCTTGAGATAGGGGAGCTCCCTTTTCGATGATCCGGTCGCGCACTTTTTCCGCTACAGCGTCGACATCATTCACATTAAAGTCATAGATGCCGAACGGATTATCTTCCGGGGACGGCGGCCAGCCCGCTTGCTCGCGCAAATGCAGGTGCCAGCCACCGCCGTCGCTCAAGATGCGATAGTCGCCATAGTCGCTCATAATCGTGAAGCTCAGAAATGCATAGAATGCCTGGCTGACATCCAGGTCGCCGCTAGGAATTATCGCCGTAGCCGTGTGGATGCCATCGTCTGTCCTTCAATTTGACCCTCTCCCCACTATGCCCTATATAGCACGCAACTCAGCCGCGCCCCTCACTGCGGCCTAACAGTCCAGCAGTATACATGTCCCTATCATCAGCCGCCGAGGTTTCGCCCCGGTCCCTTGCCGAACCATTCCGTACCCGCCGTACCTTCGCTATCATTTCGCATCCGGACGCCGGCAAGACCATGTTGACAGAGCGCCTGCTGGCCGCAGCCGGGGCAATCCAGTCGGCCGGCGCGGTGCGCGGCAAGGCCGGTGTACGCTCGACCCGTTCGGACTGGATGGAGATGGAGCAGAAGCGCGGCATTTCCATCACCTCCTCGGTGATGACGTTTGATTATGACGGGCTGACGCTCAACATGCTCGACACCCCGGGCCACTCGGACTTTTCCGAAGACACTTATCGCACGCTGACTGCCGTTGACGCGGCCATCATGGTGATCGACGCAGCCAAGGGCATCGAGGCACAGACTCTCAAATTGTTCGAAGTCTGTCGCCTGCGCGACATTCCTATCATCACCTTTATCAACAAGGTTGATCGCGAGGGCCTGTCGTCGCTCGACCTGATCGATGAGATCCATAGCAAGCTGGCGCTCGATCTGACGCTGGTGCTGTGGCCGATCGGGCAGGGCGTGGATTTCCGCGGCTATCTCGACCTGCTGGAAAAGCGCGTCGTCAATCCGCAGGGCAAGCCGATCGCCGAATACGAAGCCATTGAGGATCTGCTCGACAATGAGGTGCTGGTCGACGATCCGATCTTCATGACTGCTCTGGAAAATCTCGAAATGGCCACGGCCATGCTGCCCGAATTCGACCTGGAAATTTTTCACACCGGTCATCTCAGTCCCGTGCTGTTCGGTTCGGCGCTCAAGGGCATTGGCGTGGCTGAACTGCTGCGCGCATTGGGCGAGTGGGGCCTCGAGCCACGCCCGCAGCCGGCCATTCCGCAGCCGATCGAGCCCAGCGAAAAGAAGGTCACCGGTTTCGTGTTCAAGGTGCAGGCTAATATGGACGCCAATCACCGCGACCGTATCGCCTTTGTTCGGCTCTGCTCAGGCACTTTCACCCGCGGCATGCGGCTGAAAAATGTTCGCTCCGGCAAGGATATGGCTATCTCCAACCCGATGTTCTTTTTTGGCAATGATCGCGAGCTGGCCAAACAGGCCGTGGCTGGCGATATTGTCGGCATTCCCAATCATGGCACGCTCTCAGTTGGCGATACGCTGACTGAAGGAGCCAATATCAATGTGACCGGCATTCCGAATTTCGCGCCCGAAATCATTCGCCGGGTGCGGCTGATTGATCACATGAAGACCAAACAGATGGCCAAGGCGCTTTCCGATTTGGCCGAAGAGGGCGTCATCCAGGTGTTCCGTCGGGTTATCGGCGCGGACTGGATCGTGGGGGTTGTCGGCCAGCTGCAGCTTGAAGTGCTGAGCTCGCGCGTCGCCGATGAATATGGCGTGCCGATCACCTTCGAGAGCCTGAACTATGAAATGGCTCGCTGGATTGAATCTGATGATCCGGCCGAGCTGGTTAAATTCATTACCGCCCAGAAAATGAATATCGCCGAGGACCGCACCGGTGCGCCGATGTTTCTGGCGCAGAACGCCTGGTGGGCCGACCGGGCTAAGCAGGACTTTCCCAAGATTCGCTTTCTAACTACCAAGGAACGCCATTGAACGCCTCCGCGACTGGCCCTAACCGCTTCGAAGAATTGCTGAGCGCCACCAAGGCCGCGTTCATCGCAGGCTCATTGGTACGGCTGAAATTGGGTGGCTATCCACGGTGCCGAGCCCGACCTGAAAGGCGTCAAGGTTAAAAAGATCATGGTGAAGGGCGGCGACAAGTTTTCCTTATATCTATCGCTACAATATGCGCGACATTATCAAGAATTTTATTCAGCCTGAGGCGCTGGCGCTGCTGCACGCTGGCCTGAAGGAAGAGTTCAACAGTGAGCAATTGGCCACTACCGGGTTCTATATGAGCCTTGAGCGCAATGGCCTCAAGATCCTGGATTTCGACCCCAGTGGGGCCGATGCAGTCATTGCTCTGCATGTTTGTGATATGGCCACCGACGATGCGATCTACAAAAGGGGATAAGTGCGGGCGCTTCCCTGATCGCCATCGCTCCCCCCCCTATTGCCACAGGCAGATCTGCCGCCAGATGGAGGCCGGCCAGCCTGACGCCGGGCTAGACTTCCTGCTGCGTCACGGCGCATTTTTGGGAAAGCAGGCCGAAATGGTCACTGACGGTCTGTACGCCTTGTTTATGGATGGATCCCGCCCCTTTGGCGTGGTATAACTAAGGCTTGGCCTCCACGCATTTCCCGCTTGGCTGGGCTAGTCAGCGTGCAGGGACTGCCGACAAGCTGATGAGGGGATCATCAGCTCAATGGAGCGACGGATTCCAGCGTCATGGTATCTGACGCGCTAGGACGGCCCATTCATCGTTGTGTTCGAGTCGGCAAGTGGAACTCGGTCTATGTTCGGTTTCGCCGCTGGGCCGCGCAAATCGAGCGCATGTTCAATAGGCTTAAGCAGTTCCGCCGCATCGCCACACGCTTCGACAAGACCGCAAAATCTTTTGCGGCCTTCCTGGCCTTAGCTGCAGCGAAGATATCGATATTATACTTTAGTCAAGAAGGTTTGGATGACTATTTGGCAAGGCTAAGCCATCTTGCAGCGTTGTCGTGCGCTGGCTATATTCCATGGTATTAGATGCAAAGGATCATCGATGACCAAAATCGTTTATGTCGAGCCGATCGGCAACGCCATCGAAACTGAAGCCGTCAATGGCTCCACCGTGATGGAAACGGCCATCATAAACAGTATCCCGGGCATTATTGCTGAATGTGGTGGTGCCTGCACCTGCGCAACTTGCCACGTCTATGTCGATGGCGCCTGGACTAAAACGGTCGGCGGACCTTCGATGATGGAAGAAGACATGCTCGACTTCGCGTTTGACGTGAAGGAGACCAGCCGGTTGAGCTGCCAGATCAAGGTGCGGGATGAGCTGAACGGTCTGATTGTGCATGTACCGGGGCGACATGGCTAACGCATGCGTTATCTCAACACATTTCCGTTGAGCTTTAAGGTTTGAGGTCAGCGTATCGCCATTATTGGCGGTGGCGAAGAGGCCCTGAACAAAGTCCGACTGGTCAGCAAGACTTTCGCCCACGTGCTGGTCATTGGGCGCGAGATTGTCGCTGATTTCAGCGGATTTGTGGTCGAGCTGATACAACGCGACTTCGAGACGTCTGATCTCGATAGCGTGGCGCTGGTGTTTATGGCCGAGAGCGGCGCTGATGCCGAACTGGCTAAGGCGACTGCCCGTGCTCGCCATATACCGCTCAACGTGGTCGATGTGCTGGACGAATGCGATTTCTACACGCCATCGATTGTCGATCGTGCACCACTGACGGTCGCGATTTCGAGCGAAGGCGATGCGCCGGTGCTGGCGCGGCTGATGCGCGCCCGTATCGAGGCAATGCTGCCTCCCGGTCTGGGCAAGATTGCTAGACTAGCCGGTGGATTGCGCCAGCACGTCGAAAATCTGATTCAATCTGCTCCGGCCCGCCAGCGCTTCTACGAGGCACTGGTCAGCTCACCGCAGATCAAAGCGGCGATGCTACGTGGCGCAGATGCAGGGCGATCTGAGGCCGAAGCGTTGCTTGAGCAACATCGTGCCCGGGGTGAGAGCGCTGGCATTGTCTGGCTGATCGGCGCGGGGCCGGGTTCGGAAGATCTGCTCATCCTGCGCGTCCAGCGGCGGCTGCTGCAGGCCGATGTCATCGTGCATGACGATTTTTGGTGCCCGATACGGTGGGTGCAGATGGGGCGGCGCGACGCTGAACAGATTTCGGTCGGCAAGGCCAAGGGGCATCACTCGTTCAGCCAGGCCCAGATCAATACGCTGATTGTGCGTCTGGTGCGTCAAGGCAAGAAGGTGGCGCGGCTCAAATCGGATGATCCGATGGTGTTCGGCCACGCGGGAGAGGAAATTGTGGCGTTGCGCAAGGCGGATATTGCCTACGCAATTGTGCCGGGTGTCAGTGCAGCGATGGCGGCGGCAGCCGATACGGCAACGCCGGTGACGCTGCGCAAGGTGTCGAGCGGCTTCGTGATGGCGACTGCCCATGGCTCGGACGACAGCGAGTTGAGCCATTGGGCGGCGCTGACGCAGTCCGGGTTGGCGCTGGCGCTCTACATGGGCAAGTCGATTGCCTCAGAGGTCGCCAGACGACTGGTCGCTAATGGCGCCAGCCCGTCGATCCTGGTCGGTATTGTGGTCAATGCAGGACGTCCAGAAGCGACAAGCTACTCGGGCAATCTGGCATCCCTGATGGGATATGACGGCACATTCGCAGACGGCCCGGCAATCATTTTGGTCGGTGAGGGTTGTGGCGGCAGACGACTGGGCCGATGTGGCGCAGATCGCGGCACAGAACGTCAAGGTAGCGTGACGATATGGACATTCTGACAGGCAATGAGCTGACCTCGGGTGGTACGGTTTATCTTGATAAGTCAGGGGTTTGGGTCGAAGATCTGCAAGCTGCCCGGATTTTCGGCAAGGACGAACTCTCCGAGCGCGATGCCGTTCTGGCCGCGACCAAAGGCACGGGCCGGGTGATCAATCTGGAAATCGAGGAAGTAACGCTGGATGAAGGGGGGGGCTTATTCTCCTCAAGCGGCTTCGCGAACGGATTCGGGCGGCGGGTCCCACCGCGCCTTTGACATTGAAAGGCGCGATTTACGACCGCCAGCATCTGGGTGAGGACGATCATGTATCGATATGACGAATTTTGACGCCGCGTTTGTCGCGGGCTGCACGTCGCAGTTTGCCGATCAGGTGAGCCGTCGCCTGTCAGGCGAGTTGAGCGAAGACCAGTTCCGCCCGCTGCGGTTGATAAATGGGCTGTATCTGCAGTTGCACGCCTATATGCTGCGTGTGGCGATGCCTTATGGCACGCTGTTGAGCAACCAGATGCGCAAGCTGGCCCACATCGCGCGCATCTATGATCGTGGCTATGAACACTTCACCACGCGGCAGAACATCCAGTACAACTGGCCAAAGCTGAAGGACATTTCAGCTGTTTTGGCGAAACTGGCAAGCGTGGAGATGCACGCCATCCAGACCTCGGGCAATTGCATTCGCAATATTACGACCGACCAGTTTGCTGGTGCTGCGGCCGATGAAATCATCGACCCGCGGTCGGTTGCCGAAATCATCCGTCAGTGATCTAGCCTGCATCCCGAATTCACTTATCTGCCGCGCAAGTTCAAGATTGCCATGACCGGTTCGCCCAACGGCCGGGCGGCCATCCGCTTTCACGATATCGGCCTGCAGGCGGCGATCAATGCGGCGGGCGAGACGGGCTGGGAAGTCTTGGTTGGTGGCGGTCTGGGTCGCACGCCGATGATTGGCAAAATGCTCAACAGCTTCGTGGCCAATGAACATCTGCTCGCTTATCTTGAGGGCATCATGCGAGTCTATAACCGCTATGGCCGGCGCGACAACAAGTACAAGGCGCGCATCAAGATCCTGGTTCATGAAGAAGGTCTTGAGACCATCAAGGGGCAGGTCCAGGCCGAGTTTGCCGAAGTGCACGGTGGTGTGCTGACGCTGCCGAAAGACGAGCTTGACGGCATCACAGCTTATTTCGTGCCGCCAGCCTTCACCGATCAGGACGGCAACAATGTCGATATGGGCTTATCAGTTAATTATCGACCCGGCCTATAGCCGCTAGCTTGACAACAATATCAATACGCATCGTGAGCCTGGCTATGCCTCGGTAACGATCTCGTTCAAGCCGGTTGGCGGCGCTCCCGGCAACGCCACCGACGCACAGATGGACGTGATGGCAGATCTGGCCGAGTGCTATTCATTTGATGAGTTGCGTGTCACTCACGAGCAGAACTTACTGCTGCCGCATGTCGCATTGGCTGATCTGCGCACGGTCTATGATGCCCTGGTAGCGGCTAGGCTGGCCGAGGGCAATGTCGGGCTGATTACCGACATGATCTGCTGCCCGGGCCTGGATTTCTGTGCCCTGGCCAATGCCCGCTCGATTCCGATTGCGCAGGGAATCTCACACAGGTTTTCCGCGACCAAGCGGTTGGCGGAAATCGGCGATCTCAAGATCAAGGTTTCTGGTTGCATCAATGCCTGTGGCTACCATCATGTGGGCCATATCGGCATTCTGGGTGTAGAGAAGAAGGGCGGCGTGCTCTATCAGAGCACCTTGGGTGGCGACGCCACCGAGCAGGCTTCTGTCGGCAAGATCATCGGCCCCGGCTTTTGTCGGCAAGATCATCGGCCCCGGCTTTGAAGCCGACGCGGTACCCGGCGCCATCGAGGCATTGGTCGACACTTATATCGCCAAGCGCGGAAGCGCTGATGAGACGTTCATCCAGACCTATCACCGACTTGGCGAAACACCGTTCAAGGAGGCTCTTTATGGCACAGCCTAAACAGATCTACGTTCCGGCCGCATATGACAAGCTGCGGGCGCTGAGCATTCTGGCGCTAAACGGCATGTTCGATGAAATGGACGCGGTTGGCGTGTTGCCTCAGGCTGCCACCGAGATGCTGCCGGGCGATCTGGCAATCGTCTCCTCGTTCGGTGCAAATTCGGCGGTGCTGCTGCACTTGGTGGCGCAGGTGGATCCGAGCCTGCCGATATATTTTTTTCAAGACCGGCAAGCGTTTCTTGGAAACGCTAGACTATGTCGAGACGCTGAAAAAGCATCTTGGTCTATTCAATGTGCACGCCATTCATCCCAATCAAGCGGACATCACGCGGTTCGATCCGACTGATTCGCTATGGGAGACTAGCCCCGACAGCTGCTGCCATATCCGCAAGACCGAGCCGCTTTAGTTCATTACCGAGCATATGGTGGCTGGGTCATCGGGCGGAAGTATTTCCAGATCAAGGAAAACAGGGTTCTGCCGCATTTCGAGCTGACCAGTGATGACCGTATCAAGATCAACCCCTTAGCCTATTTCAACGATGCTGATGTCAATCAGTACAAGATTGACCATGCCTTGCCCGAGCATCCGCTGTTCGCTAAGGACTGCAAGTCGATTGGCTGCGCGCCATGCACGTCAGTGATTGCCGAGGGTGAAGATCCACGCGCCGGGCGGTAGCGCGCCCTCGACAAGAATGGCATCCATTTCGATTTCAACGAAGCGATTGCCTCGCACATGACAGCCTCGAAGCGACACACATTGTGGAAAGACGGCGCCTTCATGGCTGATCCCTTCCACGCTTGGAACGAGGAAAGCAACCTGGCTACAGCCAGCTATACGCATGTGCCGCTGGCGATGTTTGTGGTCAATCGTGACGCGATCCTGGCCAATCCACATTCATTGGGATTGTCGGTGGCGCCCGAGAAACGGATTGAGGATGTTGCGGCTGATCTGGGTCGGTTTGTCTCGATCGCTATTGCCTTTCCGGCATTCACGGACGGGCGCGGCTATTCGTTGGCACGGATGCTGGTTGAACGCTACCAGTACACTAACGAGATCAGGGCTGTCGGTAATGTGTTGCAGGATCAAATTCCACTGATGCGCCGCTGCGGAATCAACGCTCTGGTGGTGACCCACGAACCAACGCGCGCGGCGTTGGCAGAGAACCGGCTGCCTGAAGTTGCCATTTTTATCAACCGGTTGGCGCTACCGAAATGCCGGTTGGCACCCACCCCTTTC
Source organism: Candidatus Devosia symbiotica (assembly GCA_025050575.1). Taxonomy (GTDB): domain Bacteria; phylum Pseudomonadota; class Alphaproteobacteria; order Rhizobiales; family Devosiaceae; genus Devosia; species Devosia symbiotica. The sequence goes on along the minus strand of JALBVE010000007.1, from coordinate 31,818 downwards.
TTCGTCGTGTCTCCTGATATAAGTGAGGCGCAAGCCTTATGGTTGAGACTATGCCTGCTTGACTTCCTGCAATGACCTGGGGCGGTGGCCCTTTAACTGGACTTGAGATCAATGAGCGCTGAAATCACCACCGATGTCGTCGTCATCGGCGCCGGGCCCTGCGGGCTGTTTGCGGCGTTCGAGCTCGGGCTGCTCGACCTCAAATGCCACTTCATCGATATTCTGGACCGCCCCGGTGGCCAGTGTGCAGAGCTGTATCCGGAAAAGCCGATCTATGACATTCCCGGTTTTCCAATGGTGACGGGTCAGCAGCTGACCAAAAATCTAATGGCGCAGATTGCACCGTTTGCGCCCGAGTTCCACTTCAATCGCATGGTCAATTCTATCGAGAAGCAGAAGGATGGTTCGTTCAAACTAGCCACCGACGCCGATGAAGTTTTCAATGCAAAAGTGGTGGTGATCGCCGCTGGCGGCGGATCGTTCCAGCCCAAGCGTCCGCCGGTCGAGGGCATTGAAGCGTTTGAAAACAAGTCGGTATTCTATTCAGTCCGCAAGACGGATGACTTCCGTGGTCAGGATGTTGTGATCGTGGGTGGCGGTGATTCGGCGCTAGACTGGACGCTGAACTTGCAGCCGATCGCGCGGTCGCTGACGCTAGTGCACCGGCGTCCGGTGTTCAAGGCGGCGCCTGCTTCGGTCAACAAGATGCAGGAATTGGTGGGCGAGGGGAAGATCAATTTCCTGATCGGCCAGATTGCCAAACTGGATGGCGAAGATGGCCAGATCGATCATGTATATCTGACCACTGATGCTGGCAATCTGTTAGTGCCGACAACGCGATTATTGCCGTTTTTCGGCCTGACGATGAAGTTGGGTCCGGTAGCCGATTGGGGTCTTGAGCTCAAGGACAACACCATTGTGGTGGACACCGAGAAGTCCCAGACTTCGATCCCCGGTATCTTTGCAATTGGCGACATCAACTGGTATCCGGGCAAGCTCAAGCTGATCCTGTCGGGCTTCCATGAGGCTGCGCTGATGGCGCAGGCAGCCAAGGCCATCGTGGCGCCCGGTGAGAGAATTGTGTTTCAGTACACGACTAGCTCGACCAAGCTGCAGAAGAAGCTAGGCGTCGCCTGATGAAAATTCTTGTCACAGACCAGGCTGGTGCTGAGCACGAGCTCGAAGGACTCGAAGGCTGGCGGGTGATGGAAGTCATTCGCGACTGGGGCCTCAACATCAAGGCCGAATGCGGCGGGGCGTTGAGCTGCGCCACTTGTCATATCTATGTCGACAAGGACTGGACTGGCGTGATTGGTGCGCCCAGCGACGAGGAAGAAGACATGCTCGACAGTGTTGGCGACGTACGTCCAAACTCGCGGCTGAGCTGCCAGATCCTGATGAGCGACGCGCTGGATGGCCTCAAACTGACCCTGACGCCGAGCGCGGCTAAGGACGTCTGATCCGCCCCCATGGCTCGATACCATGGAGAGACAATATGCTCTCGCCGTGCTACTCGGCAGCACTGCGCAGTGACGGTTGTTCGCCGTGCCGCTCTATCCATTCGACGTATTTCTGGATGAACCCTGCCAGAAAGTCAGGGGCTCTGATTGTCGATAACATCAAAATGCTCGTCGATGATGCCGGGCTTGAACTAGAAATATATCTCGGGCTGCCCCATCACAACAAAACCAAGTATCGGCAGGATTATATGGTTCTGGCCGGCGGCTATACCGACTGCACCGAGCGTGGCCCTGGCAATGGCTAGTGGCTTGCCGGTCCAGGCGTTCTGTCCATAGGGCCGCGAATCCCAGTCGAGTGCGTTCTTGATCACGGCGGGGGAGGAGCGATTGAACTCCGGCATGAGGATCAGAATGCCATCTTCAAAAAAGTAAATCGGGACAGTCGGGTCAGTCGCCGGGAAACAAGGCGATTTCGGTGTTGCTGTCATAGCTGGCGCCATCCAGGCTTTCGCCTTGCATGGGCGTTCCGATAATGGTGTTGAGCGTTTTTCCGGCCTTGGCAATCGTTCCTTCATGGGTGGCCCGGATGCCGGCCAGGGCGATGGAACGGATTTATGTGCCGGCAAAGCGGGCGCGCTTGCTGGCATTGGACATCAGGCGATTGAGGATGGCCTCAATCCTGTCATGGCTGGTGTGATGGACGTGATCGGCCTTGGTTGCTGCAAATAGGACGCGATCAATTCGCTGGGCAAAGGGGCGCAGTAGCGGATTGGTCTCGCCTTGGCGGAAGCAGGCTAAAACAGAGGTAAGCGCGGTCTCGAGATCGGCGACGGCGGCCGGACCTGCATTGAGTGCCAGCAGGGTATCGACCAGAACGACTTGACGATCAAGGCGGGCAAAATGATCGCGGAAAAAAGGGCGCGCCATTTAGGCCTTGTAGGCCTCGAAGTAGTGTTCGAGCATGGCGTAAAGGATTGTATTGTGGACCGCCTGCGCGGGCGCGGGAAGTGGTGCAAATGTCAGCGCCGGCGAGCCTTCCAGATCACCGGGCAACAGGAAGCGGCGAGGTGTTCGGCGTCGGCATCGCTGGCATCCCTAAATGGATCGATGGTGGCAAGCAGTTCGAGGAAAGGAGCGCCCTCCTTGCCTAATCCCGGACGGCGAGCGCGCTCAATTGCCTCGGCGCTTCATTCGACAAAGCTCAACCCGAGCAGCGGCAGATCGAGTAACCACTCGCCGGGGTAGTCAACGATGTCTAGATTGAGCGTGGAGAGACCCCGCAGGCCGGCGTACCATTGCCTGGACTGATATTTGAGTACGATGCGCAGCTATGAGATCCGGCGGGTACCCTCAGGCCGCTGCGGATGTTTTCTCGTCAGCATCTAGAGGTGCCGCTTATAGGCGAAACGAGGAATTGTGGCGTCGGAATATTCGGCCAAACGTGCGCCGATGAAGCGATCCTCAGCCAGTTGGGTAAAGCCGGGCATGCGGCTGCCGGTCAGCAGATTATGCATCAAGGCGGGGATGAAAATGGTCTTGTCAGCACGGCTGAGTCCTGTGATCCCCAGCCGCAGCATGGGCGTGAAGATATTGGTCGCCATATCGGCCAGATTCGCTAAGGCAATGCCCGGTTCGTCGACAATGGTCATGGGAGGCTGGAGCAAGTCCGATGGTCGGCCCCGCAGGCCGCACTAGTGCTGATGTTGATCCTGTCTCACCACTTTCTATTGCAAGCAGTGATGACCGTCGGGCCGGAGGTTCTGATTGTCATCGCGGCGGCATTGCTCATTCCCGCTCGACGCGGGTTCGAGGCCATCGGGGATGCGCAGGCTGTGATAAATTACAGGCTAATCCTGCCGCCGCTGCTGGCTAGCTCGTCCTTGGCCGCAGTTATTCCGTTTCTGTTGCTGGTGGTGCCGTTGAGCGACCCGAAAGCGCGGCGCCAGCTCAAAGCGTTCGTGGCTATGTTGCTGCTCGGCATTGTGCTGCTCCTGATCGTCATCGTGGGCGTGCTGGTAATCGCCGCGCAGGCGGGCGTCGGTCTGAACATTCTGGTAGCGCCATTCTGGCGAACCTTCCAACCGCAGCAGATGCCGCTGGTGGAGCCGCCCATCTTGATGATCATGATTGGGCTGGCTGAGCGCACGGACCTGGATGCGGTGGCTGGTACTGGGACTAATACTAGCGGGCTTGGCGGCCAGTTGATGGCTAGCCCTGCCTTGGGTCCAGCCAGGCTGGCTGGAGGGGTTGATGTCCTTCCAGCTGTTTAGTCTGCAGTTCGGCTAATTGCCGGTCTAGCCGAGCTCACGACCGATCTCAGCCGTATCTTAGAGCGTAGTCTGGTAGATTTCGTTGATCCAATTTTGGAACAACAAATGGGCATGGTTGCGCCAGCGGTTTTCCGGGGTGATCGAGGTGTCCCTATTGGGGAACAAATTGGTGGGCGGCGGCGTGTCTAGGCCGGCTGCGACGTCATGCTCACACTCATCAACCAAAGACCGGTTGTCATATTCAAGATGATTGAACATGTGGACGGCACGGTGTTGCGGCTCGTCGAGCATGCAGATGCCGATTTCGGGATTGTCGATCAGGATTTCCAGATCGGGACCAAGCGAAGCGCGCTCAACGTCGTTGATCCGGGAGACAGGGATCATTGGGCTGTCGGAGAACCCTCGCAGATAAGGCGACCGATGATGGCGGAACATGCCAAAGGCTTTTTGGGGCATGCGGTAACGTCGGGCGTCACGGAAGTGGTGCAGCGCTGCCTGCGCACCCTAGCAAATGAACATAGTGTGATGCACATGGGTCCGGGTTCAGTTCATGATCTAGACCATCTGCAATGGCGTTGAGCCGATAAGCCGAACAAACTGGGTTTCAGTGTGCTCCTTGTTGGGCATCAGGTTAAGCAGGCCGATCTCGGGCGGGCGGATATCCTGCCGTGCGGCTCGGGCGGAATCCATAACATTGACGCTCTCGTTTTCGAGGGTTTTGCGGGCAGATAGATCGTCGGGAATTCCGATGGGCATAGCAGCCTCTTAGCTGGCGATGATCAGAAAGCGATTCAGGCAATGCGCGTTTCGATTGCTGCGGCCATCAGGTCGAGGAATTCATCGCCGTCGCGGACAAGGGCGAGATCAGAGGCCTCCACCACGTAGCCGAAATTGTCGGCTAGTGTCTGGTAGTGCGGCAGACGGTCATGTAGCAGAACTTCAAAGCCCCAGACGCCGAAGTCGGCCGGGTCGACGTCATTGTCATCCAGGATGCCGTGGATTAGCTTGTATTCATCCCATTTCTCAATGAGAAACTGCGGCGGATAATATATCGGCTTGGGGCTCTTCTTGAAGCGCCGGATCAGCTCGGCGGCATCCTTGCCGGTGCCGCGGATGTAGAGCAGGGCAGTGGAGTTAGCCAGCGTCTTGATCACCGGATCTTTCGGATCGGTGGGATTGACTACTTCGATCAAGGAGCCGCCGGTATCAGCGATGAAGTTGTCATAGCCATAGAGTAACTTCGCCCGTTGGATAAAGTGTGGGACATCCAGTAATGCCGCGATTTCGGCAATGCGGTGCTGTTCCTGGCGGCGCTGATATTCTGCCAATGCCAAGCCATGCCGGTCTGGGTCGCCGGGCGTGCCGAGATAGCTCGAGAGCGGGTTAAGGTTCTCGAAGGTCAGGTTGGACGAGATATAGATCGAATCCGAGCGCAGTAATTCGGCTAGGAAAGGCACTTTCATGGCTTCGCGCTTGAAATTATCGACAATGGCCTCGCCCATATAACGCGTGCCGATACGGTAGTCGGCCGAATAGTGAAACCAGTTTGATGCCCGCAGCATAGCGGATAGGCGCGTCTTGCCGACGCCGGACATGCCCAACACAGTTACCGCCCGGCGTGGCGATTTGATGAACTCATCAGCAGACTTAAACAGCATGAAATGCCCTAGCTTTTGGCCTTTTCTATTAAGGCAAGCGCTACCGCTTCACAAGCGGGCGGCAATTTCTGCCGCTGACTCGGGCTCTTTGTGCCTGTTGACCGCTCCCGGAATCCAGCGAAGAGAGAAATTTATCAAAAAATCAATGGGAGGCGCAGATAGCACTGTCCTTGCAATTTATGAAGACTGACCAAGCGCACCCAGGCGCAAATTGATGAGGGTGAATTTGACCAGTTCCTCCATCACGTCGACTACCCGATCATAATAGGATGATGGCTTCATGCGTCCGTCGTCCTCGAATTCCTACCAGGCCTTAGCCATGGAGGACTGATTGAGCATGATGACCATGCGCATCCAACGGCCCAGAATGCACATCTGGTTGATCGCATTGAACGATTGAGAGCCGCCTGACATCTGTATGACGGCGGGGGTGCGTCCCTGGGTTTGTCGGATGGCGCCGCCGGGCAGGGGAATCTAGTCGATCTAAGCCTTCATCACTGCGCTCATGGCGCCGTGACGTTCCGGGCTGGTTCAGATCTGATCCTCCGACCACAGCATTAATTCGCGCAGCTCGCACACCTTGGAGTGATCGTCGGGCGCATCATTAGGCAGGGGCAGGCCATTGACATAGAATATCTTCACCTCGGTACCAAAGGCTTCGAGCAGACGCTGCATCTCCAATGTCAACAGGCGGCTGTAGGAGCGTTCGCGATTCTGGGTTGTGGTAAATGGTGACGGTCATTGTTCTAGCCCTTCTTTGTCGCCTTCGCCGGCATTCGCATTGAAGGCATTGCGCGTGCTGTTGGCGAGCAGTACCATGTGAGAGCATGATGGGCACTTCAATAAGCACGCCAACAAGAGTGGCAAGGGCCGCGGTCAATGACACTCCGTAAAGGCTAATGGCAACGGCCACCGCTAGTTCGAAGAAATTGGAAGTGCCAATCATGGCGCACGGGGGCAGCAATGCGGTGTGGGATGCGCAGCGTCTAGGCAGCACCATAGGCGATGGCAAAAATGCCTTAGAACTGGATCAATAAAGGCACTGCAATCAACGCGATCACCAGCGGTTGCGCCAAGATGACATTGCCCTGGAAGCCAAACAGCAGCACGACTGTGGTGAGCAGGCCGACCATCGAAGCGAGCTTTAGTCTTGCAACAAAGGCGTCGAGGCGCGTGGATGTGGCGTTGACCGCCAGCAGAAGATAGTGTCGGGTCAACAATCCTGCCGCCAGTGGCACGACGACATTAGAGTAATACCGACAGGATTAGGGTTGCCCACGGAACGGGTATATCGCTGACTCCCAGCAGCATGGCGGTGTAGGGCGTAGCGCCCAGCAGGATTAGCCTAGCGATGTAGCCTTCAGCGTCTGCTGGTGAAATCCAGGCGGCGAACACGCCCTTGAAGAAGACGCCGAGCAACGCCGTGTTGAATGGTTTGATCGGCCAGTTGACAACGAGTGTAATCACCAGACCCCTGGGTTGCTCGGCGATACGGTGTAGGCCGCCGACATCCACCGCGATCATCATGGGGTAACCCATGGCTCAGATTAGGATTGCGACAGACAGATTGACTTGTGCGATCTCAAGGGCCGTCAGAGCGGAGAAAACGCCAGGAACTAGTTGCCCCAGGCAATGCTGGCGACAATGGCCAGAGCGACCCAGAGGGAGAGATAGCGTTCAAAGATCGATATCAAGCGACACCCTTATTGGAACTGGTCGTATCGAGAAGTTGGCCGATCGATATGATCTTACTGCTCAGTGTCATGCGGTCAATCGAGGAAAGCGGCAGGCTGGTAAAGGCGGTAATGCGGTTGCGCAAAAATCTCAGCGTATCCTCAAAGGCAGCGCGTTACTTGAAGTCGGGACCAGCGTCAGCTGCTGGATCGCTGAGGCTTCAATGGGCGGTCATGGGATGTCGGGGCCAGATCGGGCAGGCTGCGCCGGCGGCGTTATCACAAACGGTTAAAGATAAAATCTATCTTGGGCACATCGGGTGCGGCAAATTCTTCCTAGGATTGCAAGCGCAAACCCTAAATCGCTATGCCTGCTGTCACAAGGATTTCTAGTGCCAGAGAATGAACAGCACCCTTGGGCATGGAGTCTGCCGAGAAAGCGCGAAAACGTCCTTCGCCAGTGTGGTTCATGATGGCTTCGCCGAGAATTAGAGCGCGCCGAGTTGTAGATGCACAGAAATAGGACGTTGTAGATACGCTCAGGCATGGTGCGCTTCCTTAGGGCTGCAGCAGGGTGTGATGTCGGCGATGAGCGGATCACATAGCTCGTGGATGGCGCGAACGCGTTCGAGCATGGCACGATAGACGATGGGCCGTGCCGGTCAGCCGTGATCAATCAAGCCCGGGTGAGAATGGCCAGATGAGTCGACATGATGTTTGCGGCACATCGAGCTGACGGGAAATTTCGCCTGCGGGCAGACCGTCTGGCTCGTGGGCGATGATAAGCCTGAAGGCGTCCAAACGGTTGGACTAGGACAAGGAGGCAAAGGCGTCGGATGCTTCAGTTGATTCCATAAATCGAGATCTATCGATGTATTTAGCTATCGTAAGGGCCAAAACAAAAACGGGGCTCGAAGGCCCCACTGGATCGATGTTCCGGATGATCAGAAGCCGAACACGGTGGTGACGCCGGACTGGTTGTCGCCATACTGGACGCAATTGCCATTGGCGCTCTCGCCAAACTGGAACAGGTCGCAATTGTTGTTGCCGTCCTGCTCGATGATGCTCTAGTGGCCATTGCCTTCCTGCACGATCAGCCCGTGATTGCCCGATCTATTCTGGTTGAAGCCCACGCTGTTGAAATTGCCGTTCTGGGATGCATTGGCGCCAGTGCTGGACAGGCCCTTAAACACGGAGAACATCTGCAGGCCTATGCCCAATGCCTGCTGCTGATCGGGATTTTAGAGGGGGGCAAAGCTGATGGAAGTCTGACCGCCGGCCATGGCGAGGGGTGACAAGGCTAGCGGCGCCGATGATGGTGGCGGCAAGGGCGGTGGCGAAGGTCTTGGTGATCTTGTTGATCATGGCGTTATCTCCCGGTTTGGCTCTGAATGGAATTTGCTAGTGTGTTCCAGCCAATGATCAGAGTTTGGCAGATGGCGACCGTCAGCGGCGTCAGGATTTTGACCTGCGCCCGGGCTTAGCTCGCGATCTCGGTGGCATCGCTGCGCATGCGGTTGGCCAGGCGGGCGTTTTCTCGACTTGAGTTCCCAGACCGCTCCTTCATGCCGCCGAGCATGATTTTGGGGATGCCGCCCTTGGCGGGCCTTGCGTTTGCCGGCGCCATCCTTGCGCGCCTTGCGCTCGCCCACCGCCTGGATCCTGCGGTCGATTTCGGCGATCTTACGCTCTGCCGACGACAAAGCCTGCTTAGCGCTCAGTATAGTGATCCCAATTGCCACCATAGTTGATGGCGCTCAGGCTGGTCAGCTCGACAATGGCATCTGAGATTCTTCGCGCATCACGGCGATAACGCCTTCGAGAGCAGGCAGAAAACTGTCCTAATCGCCCTTGGCGCGCAGCTCGCGCCAGAGCTGTTCGGAGCGCATAGCGGCAGCCGTCTTGCGCTCGACGAATTCGGTCGGCAGACAGGGCGATGTTAGAGAGGCTAGGCAGTGTCAGATGAAGCCCCGAACAATCCTCCAAAACAGAAGACCCCTCGCATAAGAAGCTCAAAGATGCTCACGCCAAGGGTGACGTCGCCAAAAGCCAGGAGGTGGTAACCTGATTCATGCTGATGGGCTCGGCGTCGATTTTTGCGACGATGGCGCCCGGGGCGGCCAATGGCTTGATGGAGCCGCTCGAACTGGTAATGATGAATGCTGACTATATCTCGCTGGATAGCGCGGGGTTTGGTGCCTTTTTCAACAACCTGGCGCTGCACTGCTAGGCATCGTGCTGATTCCGCTGGCGGTGTTGTCGTTCTGTGCGGTGATCGCCAATTTGATGCAGAATCGCCCGCTGATGTCGGGGGGGGTCGCTGAAGCCCAAAGTGTCCAAGATTTCGCCGTTGGCCGGGGCCAAACGGCTGTTTTCCAGCGAGTCCCTGGTCAATTTCGTCAAGGGTTTGTTTAAGATCGGTATCGTGGGGGTAGTCATGATTGCCACGGTCTGGTCAGAGCGCGATCGGCTGGACCCGATGATGACCGTGGACCCGCTGGTCATCCTGACCATTTTCAAGAAGATCGGGACCAAGATCTTCATGTCGACGCTGATGATCGTCACTTTGATCGCCTTCGCCGACTATCTCTATGTCTGCCAGAAATGGTGGAAGAAGCAGATGATGACGCTGCAGGAGATCAAGGACGAATACAAGCAGATGGAAGGCGACCCGCATGTGAGGGGCCGTCTTCGCCAATTGCGTCACGACAAGGCGTGTCAGCGCATGATGGCGGCCGTGTCCGACACGATGGTGGTGATCACCAACCCGACCCACTTTGCAGTAGCTCTAAAATACGACAGGGAGATGAGCGCGCTGCAATGCGTGGCTAAGGGTGCCGACGCCATGGTCAAGAAGCACGATGTGCCGATCGTCAAGAATCCGCCGCTCGCCCGGGCGCTGTTTGCTAGCATGGAGATCAATAACACCGCTCCGAACGAGCACTTCAAGGCGGTGGTCGAGGTGATCGGGTTCGTGATGCGGCTTAAGAAGAGGCGGGCTGGAAGTCGCGCTAAGGTGACTTCGGGGGGCAGAACGGGGAAGACCCGATCGTAGATCAGGTTAAAGAAGAAGACGTAGCCCATGTAAAACAGGGCGAACGAGATATCCATCATCAGGGCCTGGGCAGGGCTGATGTTAAGATACCAGGCCAGGAACGGCATGAGCGCGATGAGCAGCCCGAGCTCGAACAGGAGCGCATGCACGATGCGGATGCGCAGGGTTTTTGTGGTGTTGCCGTTTAGATGCTGCAGCAGCCGGTCGAAGCCTAGATTGTAGATGTAATTCCACACCATGGCCACGGTGGTGCTGGCGAAGCTGACGATGCCGATATCTGTCATAGAGATGTCAAAGGCCAACGAGCCCAGTGGGGTCACGAAGGCCAGGCTAACAATTTCAAACAGGATGGTGTGGCGAATACGGTCGCGTGTGGTGCCCATGTGTGCTCCCGATATGAATCGGGACGTCCCGATGTCAATTTTCGCCGATGGGGAGGTCGTTCCTGCAGCACGCCTTAGCCTAAGGGCAGCTGCGCAATCAAGTTTGTATGTTCAGGCCACCGCACATCGTCAGAAAGCCATGATTGGGTGGGACGGAAGCTTTGGCATGAGTGCATTGGTCTTCTAATATCGCACTTGTGGGTGTGCACGGTGTTGAAAACGCCGTTCTGTCTCCCGTCGCAAGGGGGGTATTTGCTAGACTTTTCATGGTCCCTCGATTCGACCCGAATCATTGGGTACGGAGCAGATTGACCCATGGCATCGACGCCGTTCGGCGAAGACTCTTATCCCAATCCGCTTATTGCCAATGGCCACAGTGGCGCTGGCCTGTGGCGGGTGTTGCTGCTGGGTGTGTTTCTAGTGGCGGTTGCGGTCGGTTTTGCGCTATTCGGGGAATCCATCTCGCCCGACCTGATCATGACCTTTGTCGGTGTGCTGGCGGTTGTCGGGGTATTCTGCCTGTTCGGCTTGGCCGCAGGACTGTTCCGTCTGGCCAATGGCGAAGAGCGCCGGACGATCTCCAATGCCGTGGTCGACAGTCTGCCATTTGGCACGGTGGTATCGGATCGTGATGGTAAGATAAGCTATGTGAATATCCATTACGGCAGCTTTGTCGGCGCCATGACCAATGGTGTGCCGGTCGGTGTGCCCCGGTTATTCGCCGGCCAGTCCGACGCGAGCGAGGCGATCTATCGGCTGTCGCGGGCGGCAAAGGACGGCCGGGCGGCGATAGAGGATATCCGTATCGTTGGCGGGTTAGGCGGATCGCTGGCCAATAGTAACAAGGCCTATTGGTATCGCGTCGGGGTTCGGCCGCTGCCGGAATCCGATGAGGCAAGCAAGCCCATGGTGACCTGGTCGGTGGAAGACATTACCCGCGACCGGGACAATAATGAGAGCGCGTTCCGCGATCTGCAGCGGGCGATCGACTATCTCGATCATTCGCCGGCGGGCTTCTTTTCAGCCGACGCCTATGGGCGCATTCAATATCTGAACTCAACGCTGGCGGACTGGCTGGGTTACGATCTTGCCGAGTTTAATTCGGGCCAGCTGGGCATGTCCGACATCGTGCGCGGCGATGGCGCTACCTTGCTGATGCGCGGGCGCGGCGACGGCGAAATCCGCACCGAGATCATCGATATCGATCTGGTGCGTTGTAATGGCACTAGCCTGCCGGTTCGCCTGCTGCATCGGGCGGCACGTCTGGCCGACGGCGAACTAGGCGAGACTCGGACGTTGGTGCTCGACAAGTCCAATGCGCCGGACAATGAAGAGGAATTGCGCGCCGCAGAAGTCCGGTTCTCGCGCTTTTTCAACGATACCCCTTTTGCCATTGCTACCCTGGATGCCGATGGCCGGATTATCCGCACCAATGCGCCGTTCGGGCGCATTTTCCATTGGGCGGGCGAAGAAAAAAGCATCGAGATGGAGCCCCTGAGCGGCCTGATCGGGGAAGGCAGCCGCGATCGATTTGGCAAGGCCGTCAGCGAGGCGTTGGCGCATCGTTCCGAGATCGAACCGGTTGACGCGCTGCTCAGCGTCGAGGGCGATCACGCGGTGCGGCTCTATCTGTCTGGCTCGGAAATGAGCGCAGGTTCGCCCGAACAGATCAATGTCTATGCGCTGGACATGACCGATCAACGCAAGCTGGAAGCCCAGTTTGCGCAGAGCCAGAAAATGCAGGCCGTGGGCCAGCTGGCTGGTGGCGTGGCGCATGACTTCAACAATCTGTTGACCGCGATTATCGGCTTTTCCGATCTGCTGCTACTCAAGCACAAGCCGGGCGACCCCTCGTTCAGCGAACTGATGCAGATCAAGCAGAATGCTAATCGCGCGGCTGGTCTGACCCGGCAATTGCTGGCGTTTTCGCGTCGGCAGACGCTGCGGCCGCAGGTGCTGGAGCTGCCGCTGATCGTCGATGATCTGACAGTGTTGCTCAAACGCATGATTGGCGAGAAGAACACGCTGAGCGTCGAACATGGCCGCAATATCTGGCCGGTGCGCGCCGATGTGGTGCAGCTCGAGCAGGTGATCATCAATCTGGTGGTCAATGCGCGCGACGCCATGCCAAAGGGCGGATCGATCACGCTGCGCACCTCCAATGTGGAACAGGCCGAGGCTCGGACCATGAGTTTTGAGGGCATGGTACCAGCCGATTATGTGCTGATCGATGTGCAGGATGCAGGCACGGGCATGAGCTCCGAAGTGATCGCCAAAATCTTCGAGCCTTTCTTTACTACCAAGGATCTGGGCAAGGGCACGGGGCTGGGCCTGTCGACGGTCTATGGCATTGTCAAACAGACTGAGGGCTATATCTATCCGGTCTCGGTGGTCGGTGTGGGCACCACGTTCAAGATCTTTTTGCCGCGCTATGTCGCCAGCGAGAGCGAAGTGGCGGCCAAGGTTACCATGATGACCACGCCGGTGCGCGACCTGACCGGACATGAGCGCATTCTGCTAGTGGAGGACGAAGAAAGCGTTCGGGCCTTCTCGGCGCAGGCGCTGCGTGCCACGGGCTATGAAGTATTTGAAGCCGATGGTGGCGAAGAGGCCATGGAAGTGCTAGCCGACATCGATTTCAAGGTTGATCTAATGATCTCGGACGTGGTGATGCCCGAGATGGATGGTCCTAGCCTGCTCAAGGAAGTGCGCAAGACTATGCCAAACCTGAAGGTCATCTTTGTCTCCGGCTATGCCGAGGAAAGCGTGCGCCGCGACATCGAGGATGATCAGAGCGTGGAATTCCTGCCCAAGCCCTATTCGCTCGACCAGATCAATTCCAAGGTCAAGGAAGTATTGCAAAAGCTGAGCAAGGACGAAGTGCATTGAACGAACAGGAATAGTTTCTCGAGCCGAGCGAAATCAATGTGTTCGGCGAGACCCTGCAGGCCTGTTCGCATGATCCGCTGACGAGGGGGCTTCCGCACCAGATTTTGTGCCGCCGGTCTCGACCATTCTGTCGGCAGTGATCTGACGATGCCAATGCCGCAATTCGCCTTCCCCGATCTGATGGGGGATGATCGCTGGTGTCTGGTGGCCAGGCGCTGGATGCAGGCGCATGAGGCTGGCATGGCGCCTCTGGTCTTTCTGCGGGCCACCAACAAGGACGTGCTAGGCCTGGTGCCGCTTGAGACTGTGTCGTCTACGATGGTTCAGTCACCCCCCCTTGTGAGGAGGGATCAAGGGTGGAGATCGATTGGCCCCCATATCGGGGCTCTCGCATCCCCTCCCAACCCCCCCTCATCAAGGGGAGATTCTGTACAGTGCACGGGTGAGATCAGAGCAAATGCCATGGTATAGCTCTGCTCTTGACGGGAGGGCGGCGCCGGACCTGCATAGCCCGACGTGAATATCTAGGCGGTGCCGTCCGGGATGGGCGTGCCAAGCGCCAATAAGCCCTTGGCCGCTAGGCTGGTCTACAGTTCGGCTGGGATAACGATATCCCATCAATCAAGAAGGCCATCGCGCTCGGCCGGTGAGCGTGGTTCGGGCAAGACGTTGCATACCATCGGATGGGTCAGCGGGAATTGCAGGGCCGCGGCAGGCAAAGCGGGGCAAGAGAATGGGATGGCCGGGGCGAACCACCGAATAGCCGTTGCCCTTGTAGAACCATTCGGGCTATACGCCCTTCTCGCCATTGGCCGGCTTGCCGCCTTCCAGACCCATCTAGAACATCTTCATGGAGTCGATGAGGTCGCCATCGGTCTTGGTCCCATTGGATTTGTGCATTGCGTCGCGTGTGGCGGCTGAGCCGAGATGAGTCAGGCCGGTGCGGGTGACGTAGAGATGAACCGGATCGGGATGGTCGATGGGCGATAGTATGCGGCCTCCGGCCAGAATGGCGGCACGATCGATAGTGTCGCTGAGCCCCTTGTCCTGGACCAGCGCGGCTAGGCCGCCATGGCTAGAGAGAGCGGTAATAGTCAGCGCGTAAACGCTGGTAGCGTCATTGACCACGCGGGCGACGCCATTGTCGACGGCGGCCACGGCACGATTGCCATCGAGATTGAAAAGCTGAATGAGATTTACGACGCGACTCCTGCGCAGAATGATCCCGGAACGCAAGTCCAAAAATCATACTTATTGCCGCGGGCGACCTAGCCGCGGCAACTCGGTCAGAGGAGCGAGCATGACTGCAAGCGATGTTCTCATTTTATCTCTTGACGGAATCGGAACAATATGAGAACAAATAAAGCACATTGTATGCACTCCCAATTCAGGCGACTGCGCGTTGCGTCGTCACCCATGGCGTGGAATAAGGAGAGAATTGATGGCTAACGCGTCGCTTCGTGTTGCTGAAGGTGGATCGATGGATAGGGACAAGGCACTTGCTGCGGCGCTCAGCCAGATTGAGCGCAATTTTGGCAAGGGCTCGATCATGTGCCTGGGCGAAGCCTCTGCGATTGAAGTCGAGTCGATCTCGACCGGCTCGCTCGGTCTGGACATCGCACTGGGCATTGGTGGGCTGCCCAAGGGCCGTATCGTTGAGATTTTCGGGCCGGAAAGCTCGGGCAAGACCACATTGGCGCTGCATGTCATTGCTGAAGCTCATAAGGCTGGTGGCATATGCGCTTTTGTCGATGCCGAGCATGCGCTTGATCCGATCTATGCCCGTAAGCTGGGCGTCAATGTTGACGATCTTCTGATCTCCCAGCCCGATGCTGGCGAGCAAGCACTGGAAATCACCGACACGTTGGTCCGAAGCGGCGCTATCGATGTGCTGGTGATCGATTCGGTGGCGGCGTTGACGCCACGGGCCGAGCTGGAAGGCGAAATGGGCGATTCATTGCCCGGCCTGCAGGCGCGACTGATGAGCCAGGCCATGCGCAAGCTGACTTCCTCAATCTCGAAATCGAAGTGCCTGGTGATCTTCATCAACCAGATCCGCATGAAGATCGGCGTGATGTATGGCTCGCCAGAGACGACCACGGGCGGCAATGCGCTCAAGTTCTACGCGTCGGTTCGCCTAGATATTCGCCGCATCGGTGCGCTCAAGGATCGCGAAGAGATCGTGGGCAACCAAACCCGTGTGAAGGTGGTCAAGAACAAGCTGGCCCCGCCATTCCGTCATGTCGAATTCGACATCATGTATGGCGAAGGCATTTCCAAGACCGGCGAATTGCTCGATCTTGGCGTTAAGGCGGGCGTGGTGGAAAAAGCCGGCGCTTGGTTCTCCTGGGACAGTCAGCGCCTGGGGCAGGGGCGTGAGAATGCCCGCCAATTCCTCAAGGACAATCCGGCAGCAGCCAATGCGATCGAGCAGAGCGTGCGCGAGAACTCGGGTCTGCTGGGCGAGGTGCTGTTGGTGGCTGGGGTTGGCGACGATACAGCTGGCGATGACTGAATTATTCTTCCCATGCAGAGATTTATGGGGCGGTGTGCAAGCGCTGTCCTTTTTGTTTGTGGCGCTGGGTCCATAGGTAGGTTTTTTGGGCCTGCGGAGTGGGGCTATTGTCGACAGCTGAAAGCCGAGCGGTGGCGATCGGTTGCTTGCAAACCGGGCTGGCGCGTCGCATTGTCGCCGCAATGCTAGACATTGCGGCAGACCGTGCGATAGAAAGCCCGCCGACATCGGCGGTGCGTGCGCATCACTCTCGGAATGAAAGTCTTCTCATGACCAGCGTTAATGACCTGCGGTCGAGTTTTACCCAGTACTTTGTGCATAATGGCCATGAGGTGGTGGCCTCGAGCTCGCTGGTGCCGCGCAATGACCCGACGCTGATGTTCACCAATGCGGGCATGGTGCAGTTCAAGAACACCTTTACCGGCGTGGAAAAGCGCCCCTATTCGCGCGCCACATCGGCGCAGAAATGCGTACGCGCCGGCGGCAAGCATAATGATCTGGACAATGTGGGCTTCACCGCGCGCCACCATACCTTTTTCGAGATGCTAGGCAATTTCTCGTTTGGCGATTATTTTAAGGCCGAGGCGATTGAGTTGGCCTGGAACCTGCTAACCAAGGAATGGGAGCTGCCGCGCGAAAAGCTAATGGTCACCATCTATCAGGATGATGACGAGGCCATGGCGCTGTGGAAGCAGATCGCCGGCCTGGGCGAGGACCGCATTGTGCGGCTCGGCGTCAAGTCCAATTTCTGGCAGATGGGCGATACGGGCCCCTGTGGTCCGTGCTCGGAAATTTTTTATGATCACGGCAACAAGGTCTGGGGTGGACCGCCCGGTTCGCTCGAAGAAGAGGGTGATCGATGGATCGAGATCTGGAATCTGGTGTTCATGCAGTATGAGCAGCAGGTCGGTAGCCACCGCGACAGCCTGCCACGCCCCTCGATCGATACCGGCATGGGCATTGAGCGCATTGCTGCGGTGATGCAGGGCGTGCACGATAATTACGATATCGACCTGTTTAAGTCGCTGATCGGCGCGGCGGCTTCGGCTATCCGCGTGGACGCTGCGGGAGCGGGCAATCGCAGCCTGCGGGTGATCGCCGATCATTTGCGCTCGATGAGCTTTCTGATCGCTGAAGGCGTGCTGCCTTCCAATGAAGGGCGCGGCTATGTGCTGCGTCGCATCATGCGGCGCGCCATGCGCCACGCGACGCTGCTCGGCTCGGAAGAGCCGGTGATCTACAAGCTAGTGCCCACGCTAGTGTGCGAAATGGGCCAGGCCTATCCCGAATTGCACAGCGGTGAAGCCATGATTGCCGAGACGATCAAACTCGAAGAGGGCCGCTTTCTCAAGACATTGGGTCGCGGGCTGCAGATCCTGGCCGAAGAGACCAAGGAGATGGGCGAGGGTGCCGTTCTCAATGGCGTCGCTGCGTTCAAGCTCTATGACACCTATGGATTTCCGCTCGACCTGACCGAGGACGCACTGCGACTGCGCGGCATCAGTGTGGATCAGTCGGGCTTTGACGCCGCCATGGCGGCGCAGAAGGCCGAGGCGCGGAAGAGCTGGTCCGGCGCTGGCAGCGCGGCAACCGATACCATCTGGTTCAGCCTGGCTGACAAGTTCAGCCTGACCGAATTTTTGGGTTACGAGACTGAGATCGCAGAGGCCGAAATCAAGGCGCTAATTAAGGGCGGCGCCGAAGTGACGACACTGGCGGCGGGTGAAGAAGGCTTTGTGGTGGTCAACCAGACGCCATTCTATGGCGAGAGTGGCGGTCAGGTCGGCGATAGCGGTATGCTGCGTGGCGACGGGCTGGCTGCCACGGTTCTGGATACGCAGAAATTCCATGGTGTGTTCGCGCACAAGGTGATGGTGGGCGCGGGCACGCTCAAGCTTGGCCAGCCGATCATGCTAGTCGTTGACTATGCAAGGCGTTCGGCAATCCGCTCAAACCATTCGGCGACCCATTTGCTGCATGAGGCGCTGCGGATCGTGCTGGGTGACCATGTCGCCCAGAAGGGTTCGATGGTCTCGCCCGACCGGCTGCGCTTTGACTTTACGCATATCAAGCCGGTGACCGAGCAGGAAATAGCGCAGGTCGAAGACATCGCTAACGCTATCGTGCTGCAGAATACGCCAGTCGAAACGCGCTTGATAGGCGTGGAGGAAGCCAAGGAGTCCGGCGCCCGCGCGCTGTTTGGCGAAAAATATGGCGACGAAGTGCGCGTGGTGGCCATGGGCGAGCCCAAAGGCAATGGGCTGGGCTGGTCGGTGGAATTGTGCGGCGGCACCCATGTGCGGCGCACCGGCGATATTGGGCTGGTCTCGATCGTGGCAGAAAGTGCTGTTGGTGCGGGCGTGCGGCGTATCGAGGCCTTGACTGGCCAGGCCGCACGCCATCGCGGTAATACCAATGTGGGCATCGTCAACGCGGCGGCTGGCCTACTACGGACTGGCAGCCATGAAGTGCTTGATCGGATCGTGGCGCTGCAGGAGCAGCTCAAGCGCAGCGAAAAGTCGTTGAGCGACGCTAAGCAGAAGCTGGCCATGCGCGGCGGCACCAGCGAAACCGTCAATGGCGTGACATTTGTCGGTCGCGTGGTCGAGGACGTTGTGGCCAAGGACATGAAGGCCATCGTTGATTCGGAAAAGAAGCGCATAGCCTCCGGTGTCGTTGCGATGGTGCTCAAGGGCGAGGATGGGAAGGGTACTGTGGTTGTTGGTGTCACTGATGATCTGACCGGGCGCTATGCGGCGGGCACGCTGATCAAGTCCGCAACGGCTGCACTGGGAGGGCAAGGCGGCGGTGGTCGTCCCGATATGGCGCAAGGCGGTGGTCCAGATAGCGCCAAGGCCGAAGACGCCATTGCCGCCATTCGAGCGCTGCTCTAGGCGCTCTCGATTACGCCAATGCACAGGCTCCCACCTCGGTGGGGTCCTTTTTGTTTGCCCAGTGATCAGCCTGGTCCACCTGTTTCAGACGGCGTGGCTACCTTCCACCGACAGGGCAGCGCGCAGGTCGTGCTTGATTGCAGGGGCACAACTGACTAATTCTAGTCTAGCTGATGTACGTACATCAGAAATAGGGAGGCGCGTTAGCGTTGAGGGAGTAATGCGCTAATAGCGCTTCGGGAGGCAGTGTGATGACGGCATTCGAGATCAAACCAGAATTCGCTATAACGGATGAATAGGCCCTGCGAACTCTGTTTCCAGCAACTCGTACGCTGGCTGCCGCTGGCGATACCGGACCGGCCTGGCAATAACCGGCTCGACAGTCTGGTCAATGTTATTGCCAATCCCAGTGTTCGACTGCTTTTCCTCATTCCGGGGTTTGACGAGACATTGCGGGTAAACGAGGGGGCAGCCTGGTGACCGACCTCGACCTTCTAGCGAGCATGCTCGTCAATGATCGCATGCCAAAAGTGGCGATTGTGGTCAGGGTGACCAAGGCCTTTCGACAGGCGCATCTGTGGGACTCGGCGTATGTTCAGGATCGCACTAGCATGCCTTCGCTGATGAAAATGCTACTAGACCAGACAAGAAGCTCTCCGGACGATGATGTGGAGATGCGCAAAATGGATGCGGGTCTGGAAAAGAACTACAAGAGGTCGATGTACTGACCGGGGCAGCTACATGCCGGTCCGATGCGAAATAAGAACAGGCGCGGCTTTCAGCGGATGGGCCGGCGATCACTGAGTACATTGAGCAAGCCGCTGACGACCACGATCAGCATGCCCAGGACTGCTAGCCAGTCGGGATATTCTCCGAACTTCAGCGCATTGTCGGTGTTAGTCTGGCTGTCATCAATGCCAGCTATGTCGAGGGCATGGTCATTGATTAGACCAACCTCACGGTCAATATCGTCAAGGCCAAAAAGGCGCCAGATGGCTCGTGTAACAGGTGAGCTATAGCTATGGCCTGACGTCCGAACGCGAGTTGTCGCCGGGGGGGGATTGCGTCCCGCTGATCAGTATGGACGCCGCGCTGGCCTGGTCGCGCTCACTATGCTGGATGCCTATGGCTTCAAGCTCTATGATGCCAAGAAGGATATTCAGGGCATTCGCGTTGAATGGGGCATGGCTACGGCACCGACTGCCAGACAGCACCGAAACGCTGTTCTCGGTAATGGCCAGTCAGCGCCTGGAACTGACACTCGACAAGACGCCCGGCAAGAAGAAGTAGCCGACAGCGCCTCGCTGCTGTTCTTTTTCAGATAAAAAGAAAGGGCCGGAACATTGCTCCGCCCCTTTGTTCTGATTGATCGGTCCGGCTTATGCCATGGCCTTTTGCAGGTTCTGGTCGATGGCATCCAGGAATCCCATGGTCGACAGCCATGGCTGATCGGGGCCGACGAGCAGGGAAAGATCCTTGGTCATCTTGTTTTCTTCAATGGTGTTGACGGTGATCTTCTCAAGTGTGGCAGCAAACCTGGCCAGGGCGTCGTTGTTATCGAGTTTGGCGCGGTGTGCCAGGCCACGAGTCCAGGCAAACACCGATGCGGTCGAATTAGTCGAGGTTTCCTTGCCCTGCTGATGCTGACGGTAGTGACGGGTCACCGTGCCATGGGCAGCTTCGGCTTCGATCGTCTTGCCATCGGGAGTGGCCAGCACCGAGGTCATCATGCCGAGCGAGCCAAAACCCTGGGCCACGATGTCGGACTGCACGTCGCCGTCATAGTTCTTGCAGGCCCAGACGTAACCGCCCGACCATTTCAGCGCCGAAGCGACCATGTCGTCGATCAGGCGGTGCTTGTACCAGATCTTCTTGGCTTCGTATTTTTCCTTGAACTCGGCCTCGTAGATCTCCTGGAAGATGTCCTTGAAGCGGCCGTCATAGGCCTTGAGAATGGTGTTCTTGGTCGACAGATAGCAGGGAACGCCGCGATCAAGCGCGTAGTTCAGGGTGGCATAGGCAAAGTTGCGGATCGAATCGTCCAAATTATACATCGCCATGGCAACACCAGCGCCATGGGCCTGATAGATCTCGTGCTCGATGACCTTGCCGTCTTCGCCGGTGAACTTGATGGTCAGTGTGCCCTTACCGGGGAAACGGAAATCGGTAGCGCAGTATTGGTCGCCAAAGGCATGACGGCCAATGATGATGGGCTGGGTCCAGCCTGGAACCGAGCGCGGCACGTTCTTGCAGATGATCGGCTCGCGGAAAATCACGCCGCCCAGAATGTTGCGGATAGTGCCGTTGGGCGAACCCCACATCTTCTTGAGCTTTAACTCGGTGACGCGGTCTTCATCGGGAGTGATCGTGGCGCATTTGATGCCCACACCATGTTTCTTGATGGCATTGGCGGCGTCGATGGTGATCTGGTCATCGGTGGCGTCGCGGCTTTGCACGGACAGGTCGTAATATTCAATGGGCAGATCAAGATAGGGATGGATGAGTTTGTCCTTGATCGCCTGCCAGATGATCCGGGTCATCTCATCGCCGTCGAGATCGACGACCGGGTTGGCGACTTTGATTTTGCTCATCGGAAATATCTCCCTGAAATCCGCATCTTGGCCTTTAGGCCAGTTTCGCAGCCCCTATAGCATCGGCATTTGAAACGCGCAAAGGCGCCATAGGGCAAGGGGGCATGCCAGTTAATACCGTGTATATGCACACCTACCATGTGGAACATGGATAGCGAATTTGATTTGTGTCTGGTGCTCAACGCGCGCATGGCGGCGCGGGCGATGACGCGGCTGGGCCGACCGGCAGTTCAGGCGTTATGGGATCACAGCGGCGCAGTTCAGCATTCTGACCTCGCTGGCCGCTCACCTCGGGCGTTCGGTGACGCAGATGGCCAGCGCCAGTGCTATGGATCGCAGCACGCTGTCGCGTAATCTGACGTTGCTCGAGCGCAACGGGCTGGTGATCACGACGCTGGCCGAACGCGGCAATGGCCGGGTCAGTGCGTTCAGCGAGCGGGGCAGCCAAGTGATTGCCGAAGCTATTCCACAATGGCGACAACAACAGGCCGAGTGGCGCGCTGCGCTGCAGGACCCTGAATTTTCGACCGTCATTGCCGCGCTGCAGCAATTAGCGCGCCTTCAATACGATTCCGCGGAATTCGGTACGCATGAGAACTGAAACAGGAGAGATTGCATGCTGAAGCCAGATCCGTTCAATCCGATTGTTGTGATCGGCATAGGTGTTGTCAGCCCGTTGAGTATGGGCGTGCCAACCATGTGGAGCCGATTGACGGCTAGCTGCAGCGGTATCGTGCAAAATGATCGCTTCGATACGATAGGTTTCGGTTCGAGCATTGCCGGACTGATACCGAGCAAGACAGACGATCCGAACGGATTTGATCCTGCTGATTTTATTGACGGCAAAGAGATCAAGAAGATGGACCTGTTCATCTAGTACGCTATCGGTGCGGCACATGAGGCGCTTCAGCAGGCTAACTGGCATCCCAGGACGCTGGAAGACCAGCAGGCCACCGCGACCATTATCGGGTTGGGCGTGGGTGGCTCGCCTGTCATGGGGCGCGCTGTTGAGACCATCAATACTAAGGATGCGCAGCGGTTCTCACTGTTCACCATTCCCTCGTTCCTGGCTAATCTGGCGGCCTGCTGGCTCTCCATCCTGCACAGTTTCCGTGGTCCGATCGGGACTCCGATAACGGCGTGTGCCGCTTCGGCTCAGGCCATTGGCGACAGCATGCGACTGATCATGATCGGCGAGGATGAAGTGGCCGTGATCGGCGATGCCGAGGGCTCGGTCGATCCGATCTCGGTTGGTAGTTTTGCGGCCTCGCTGGCCTTAGCTACCTCGTTCAATGATCGTCCGCAGGAAGCCCCTCGTCCATTTGACAAGGGCCATAACGACTTTGTATTGGCCGAAGGTGCTGCAGTGCTGGTGATCGAAAAGCTGAGCCATGCCAAGGCGCGCGGCGCGACGCCGCTGGCCATTCTGGCTAGCTATGGCACCTCTGCCGATGCCTATCGCCTGCCCTCGGGTTCCCCCCCCGATGGCTCCGGTGCCTAGGTGGCGATGCGCAATGCGCTGACCATGGCCGGTGTCGACCAGTCCCAGATTGGCTATGTGAATGCGCATGCGATGGTTTCGGTGCAGGTCTTGCGCGAAGGTCTGCTTCCGCCAACCATCAATCTGACCGGTCCAGAGGACATTGCCGATAAGTTTGACCTGGCGCCCAATGTGGCCAAGGCCAAAAGTGTCGACTATGCGCTGTCCAATTCTTTGGACTTTGGTGGCGTTAATGCGACGCTAGTGTTTGGACGGATCCAGGCGATAACCGCCTATTTGGGCGGCAAGGTGCTGACAAAGGCGCGGGCGATGGCGATTCCTTGAACAAGGCGGCCATCGTCTTCAAATGGCGTCGCCCGCGACCATCACGAAACCGGATATGATGCGGCCGGGTATCGGCCAGGTGAGCCTGGCGGCGGAGGGCGACAAGATCGTGCTTCGCGTCGAACTGGCGAGCACTGCTGCATTGATCGGCAAAGTCTCGCTGATCTGGCGCAGCGTGGATGCGGGGCAGGGTGAAATCGGCTGGATCTTTGACCCTGCTGCCATGGTCAGGGCTATGCCACCGAGGCGGCCAATGCGCTGCTTGACCTGGGATTCGGTCGCGGCGACATGCACCAGATATCGGCGCGCTGCGACGTGTGCAATCTGGCGTCCTGGCGTCCTGGCGTCTGATTGGCGCGACTTGGCGTGCGGCGCGAAGTGCATGTTCGCGAACATGCCATTTTCGAGAGCGCCTGGGACGAAGAGTTCATCTACGCCATATTGTGGCAGGCGATGCGGACGCAGAACGGTCAATGAATAACGATAGAGCGCTCGATTTCGTTGCGCTAAACAAGACGGAACTGAAGGACGGCTTGTATCAGGCTGCCAACATCCTCACCGGCACAGGCGAGACGATCAATTACGAAGGCTCCACCACAGCCCCTAGCTTCAATGAGGTGGATCGCCGTTTCAGGTGTCCTGGGGCGTTCGTCCTAAAGTGGCCAAGGTGAACATCAAAATTGCTGGCACCTGGCTGAAGGACAATATCTTTGCTGAAGGCCACACCCGTGATTCGCACAATCTGGTGATCAATCCAGATCTGCTGTCGACAATCGGCGGCTGACCAAGTGTCAGCCATCGGACCAGGTCGACAAGAACGGTTGGCGCGATGGAGTCCTCATCTGGTGGCGCCGGATCTCGACCTGTGCTTTTGCGTAGTGGAAGACACCGAAATGTCTGACAGCTCAGAGCTTTGTGAACGGTTGCGGGTACGTTTTCCTGGTTCAGTTTGGAATCGTTCAGTCAAGACAACGTTGCGGTGCGAAAGCCGATGGGGGCCTACCCTTCCGGCCGGAAGGGATTGCGCCATGTCGTCACTGATTTTGCCCATCGAAACAGATCGCCTGATTCTGCGCTGCTTTGAGCAATCTGACCTTGTGGCGCTGAGTGACTATCATGCTTTGCCTTCCATGCACCTCTATGCGATTATGCGCATGCGCGACCGTGATGAGATGTTCGGCGCTCTCAACATCATATGTGACCAGATCAGCCTCCAGCGTTCCGGCAAGACACTGACGCCGGCCATGACCGTCAAGACAAATGGAAAATTGATCGGCCATGTGTCGCTGGACTGAGCTGATTGCACGCCTAGCCAGGGCGAGGTTCGATTTCTAGTTAACCCGGCCTATGCCGGGCGCGGTTTTATCGGCGAGGCGCTGACGGCGCTGTTTGATCTGGCGTTTTGATATTTCCACATTCATCGCCTGATGGTGCGCTGCGACGGCCGCCATCATCATTCCATGAAGCTGATGCAGCGGCTGGACCTGCGGCTTGAAGCTCATTATTGTGAGCACGCCATGTTTTAGAGCGAATGGGGTGAAGAGCTGCATTTCGCCATTGTCGATCGCGGATGGCGGCGTTCAAGCAAGGTCGAAGACTTGCCGTTGCGTTATCGCATCGCCTGATTTGCCTCCTGGTGGCAAAACAAGCTATGTGCGCCTGATCTAGGGATTAGGCATCATGGCCGGAACGGACTCCTCCATCAAAATTGAACTGCTGCCGTCGCCGGTGGTGATCTTGTGTGAACCCCAATTAGGGGAGAATATCGGGACCGCCGCGCGAGCGATGGCCAATTTTGGCCTGCGGGATCTGCGCCTGGTACGGCCGCGCGATGGCTGGCCCAATGAGAAGGCGATCGCGGCCGCATCGAAGGCTGATCACGTTATCAATCATGTCCAAGTCTTTGAG
The DNA here is from genome assembly GCA_025050575.1 of Candidatus Devosia symbiotica. Classification (GTDB taxonomy): domain Bacteria; phylum Pseudomonadota; class Alphaproteobacteria; order Rhizobiales; family Devosiaceae; genus Devosia; species Devosia symbiotica. The sequence goes on along the minus strand of JALBVE010000007.1, from coordinate 6,697 downwards.
ACGTTGGAAGAGGCAATCAGGGATCTGACCCTGGTCTATGCGACCACCGCACGGTTGCGTGGCATGCAGAAGGATGTGATCGGACCCGATGAAGCGGGCAAGCGCATGGCCGACCATATCGGCAGCGGGCAAAAGGCGGGTTTGCTGTTTGGTCGCGAAAAATGGGGCCTACTCAACGAGGAGATCGCGCTGGCAGATATGATTGTCACGCTGCCGGTGGAACCTGCCTTTGCTTCGCTCAATATTGCCCAGGCGGTGTTGATCCTGGCTTATGAGTGGCGCCGCCAATCAGGGCAGGCCAACACGCTGCCTTTCGGTAGTCTGCTGCACGAGGTGGCGCCCCGCAGCGAGTTGGTGGGGTTGTTTGAGCAGCTCGAGGCCACGCTGGACGAGAGCGGCTTCTTCACCTCGCCGGAAAAGCGCCCCGGCGTGATCGACAATCTGCGCACGGCGCTGACCCGTGGCAGTTTTTCGTCCCAGGAAGTCCGCACGCTGCGTGGGGTAATTTCCTCGATTGATCGATGCCACCAGTATCCCAATCCCAAACGGGTCAGGCCGGCACCGTAGGAAGACTGAGAATGGCGGGTGCCGAGCGGTTTGAGCGGATTTCGGCTTTGACGGCAGGTGCGCGCCGTACAGATTCCGCACCATGAGCACATCTGCCCCGCCTGATCGGTCCCACATCGCCTTCAGCTATATCGGTTTCTGCTATTTCTGGCTAACCACGCTGCTGATCAGCTTTGCCATGGCGCCATTGTAGTGGCGGTGATCTGGAGCCGGGTGTTTCCGGAGCTGCGCAACCAGTGGAGGCTCGACAAGAAAATGGTCTAAGGCCCCGTCCGACTTGACTCCTTAGTGCCTCGAGTCTATCATGCGCCCACCTATAGAGGCTGCAAGGTCCATAGGCGCATCCGGGATCTCTTAAATTGTTGGGGTCTGTCGGTCATCCGCAAGGATGACAGAGGAGGGCGCGATCCATTCACCTGTTAGAAGGATACGCGATGTCGAAGCGTCATTCAGCCAAGTACAAAATCGATCGCCGTCTCGGCGAAAACATCTGGGGCCGTCCGAAGTCTCCACTCAACGCCCGTGCCTATGGTCCCGGGCAGCACGGCCAGCGCCGCAAGGGCAAGCTCTCGGACTACGGTCTGCAGCTGCGCGCCAAGCAGAAACTCAAGGGCTATTACGGTTCGGTCACTGAAAAGGCGTTCAAGCGCCTTTACACCGAAGCTGCCCGCGTCAAGGGCGATACCGGCGAGAATCTGATCGGCCTGCTTGAGAGCCGTTTGGACGCGATCGTGTATCGCGCGAAGTTCGTTGCCACCGTGTTTGCTGCACGCCAGTTCGTGTCTCACGGCCATATCATGGTCAATGGCAAGCGCGTTAACATTCCGTCCTACCAGGTGCAAATTGGCGACAAGATCGAAGTGCGTGACCGCTCCAAGCAACTCACCGTGCTGATCGAAGCCATCCAGCTGGCCGAGCGCGATGTGCCTGATTATATTGAAGTCGACCACAACAAGATGACGGCAACCTATGTGCGCGTTCCCGCGCTGTCGGATGTGCCTTATCCGGTTCAGGTGGAACCAAACCTGGTCGTCGAATTCTACTCTCGCTAGTCGCAGTCGAATAACAGAATTGAAAAGGGCCGCTCTTCGGAGCCGCCCTTTACTTTTTTTTTCAGCAGCGTTAGTCTGCTTGCGCCTGCCACAATTCTGTGACGATCTGTTTTCGTTCTTCGGTGAACGGAAATTAAAGGGACGAAGATGATCGAAGCCTATTTCAAGAACCGTCGTTGGGCTAGCTGGGCCTATGGCGTAGGTGCGTTCATAATGGCGCTGACCTATTGGCAGGTGCAGCTCAGCGTAGTGGTCAACGGCTGGTATGGCCGATTCTATGATATGTTACAGAACCCCGCGGGTCGCGCGATGTCTGAGTTCTGGGACGGCATTTTTGGCCTGCAGTTTACTGCAGGGAGCTTTCTCGGGTTTATTCCTGTTCCTGTGCCTACAGGATTTTTCGCCATCGCGATTCCCTATGTGGTGTTGGGAACTGCAACCAATTTTCTTGTTCGCCACTACGGCTTCCGCTGGCGTCAGGCTGTTACGGAAGACTACATTCCGCGTTGGCGTAACGTCGAGCATGAGATCGAGGGCGCTAGCCAGCGTATCCAAGAGGATGCCAACCGTTTCGCGCGCATTGTCGAAAGTTTGGGAATACAAGTCTTTCGCGCGGTCATGACCTTGATCGCCTTTATCCCGATCCTATGGGCCATGAGCGCGCAGGTCGATCTGCCGGTAATTCGCGACATATCGGGTTCGCTGGTCTGGATTGCTTTGGGAGTGACCATCGGTGGGATGATTATTTCTTGGTTTGTGGGCTGGTTTCTGCCCGGACTGGAATACAATAATCAACGCGTTGAGGCGGCCTTCCGCAAGGAGTTAGTATTGGGTGAAGACGATAAGGTCGTTCACGCCCAGCCAGATACGTTATTTTCTTTATTCACCGGCTTGCGCACCAACTATTTCAGGCTTTATGCTCACTATGGCTACTTTGATCTGTGGTTGATTCTGTACTCTCAGGTCACGCAATTGACCCCGCTCATCATGATGGGGCCGGGTATGATGGCTGGTGTTGTTACGTTCGGCACCTTTCAGCAGGCATCTAATGCCTATGGTCGTGTGGACCAATCATTTTCGATTATCCTGGACAACTGGATGACGTTGACCGAATTGCGGTCGATCTGGAAACGTCTGCATGAATTCGAAGATAATCTGGACAAGTACGATACTGGGCGCGATGTCGGTGACATCGTAGGAGAAAGCCCGTTACCGACTTAGTAGTCTGTGCACTGCGTTATAAGGGGGCGGCGACGCCCCCTTATTTCTTTGAGGTAGATCATGAACGAAATGCTGTCCATTGATGTAGCCGACGAATCCGGGGCCAAGGCGCATCCGATCTATGCTCATGCGCCGCGCTCGGTGGAGTTCAACAAGCTGCGCAAGCGGCTGATCCGCCATATACGCGAGGCGCTGGAGAAATTCGACATGGTGCGGGCCGGCGAGAAGTGGCTAGTGGCGCTGTCGGGCGGCAAGGACAGCTATTCGATGCTGGCGCTGCTGCTAGATCTGAAATGGCGCGGTCTGCTGCCGGTCGAGCTCCTAGTGTGCAATCTTGATCAGGGTCAGCCCAATTTCCCCAAGCATATCCTACCCGTTTATCTTAGTGGTATCGGCGTGCCACATCGCATCGAATACAAGGATACCTATTCGATCGTCACCAGCAAGCTGCCGGCAGATGCGACCTATTGTTCGCTGTGCTCGCGGCTCCGGCGCAGCAATCTCTATCGCATTGCACGCGAGGAGGGCTGCAGCGCGCTAGTGCTGGGTCATCATCGCGATGACAGCTTGGAAACCTTCTTCATGAACCTGTTCCATGGCGGTAAGATCGCGGCGATGCCGCCGCGCCTGCTCAATGACGAGGGTGACATCGAAGTGTTGCGACCCATGATCTATTGTGGCGAAGAGGATCTGCAGCGGTTTTCCGATGCGATGGCCTTTCTGATCATTCCCTGCGATTTGTGCGGCAGCCAGGATGGGCTGGAGCGCAATGCGATAAAAACGATGCTGAATGATATCGAAAAATGCATGCCGGGCCGCAAGGATGTGATGATCCGGGCGATGGGTAATATCAATGCCAGCCATATGCTAGACACTAATCTGTTCGATTTTGCGAACCTCCGCCAAAACAGGACTAACGCTTGAGCGATCTGGGCTTCCTTGTTGGCGAGGTCCATGCCGAGCTGTTGATCCGCCTGAACGAGGAGCGGGTGGTCAATTCCATTTCCGAACTAGCCAAGGTCCCCATTGACCGATTTGGCATCGCGGTCGCCGCAGTGGACGGCGCGATGTTTACCACAGGCGATGCGGTAGTGCCGTTTTCGATTCAGAGCAGCTCTAAGCTGTTCACCCTGTCTCGGGGCTAGGGAAAGTGAGAGATTACCTGTGGTCGCGGGTGGGCTGCTAGCCGGTCGGGCAATTGGTTTAATTTCATCATGCAGCCTGAATATGAGTATGGCCGACTGCGAAATCCCTTCCTCAATGCGGGCGCAATCGCGGCCACAGACCTGCTGCTGGCCGGTTACCAGCCTAAGGAAGATATTGGCGAGATCGTGCGTTTTCTGCGGTTCCTGGCCAGGGACGACGCTATCGCTATCGACCCCGATATGACGCGATCGGAACGCGATACCGGGTTTTACAATTTCGCGCTGGCGCAATTCATGCGCTCGTTCGACGTGATCACCCGCCCAGCGGAAGAAGTGCTGGGGGTATATTTTTACCATTGTGCTATCACCATGAGCTGCACCTAACTGGCCCGGGCGGGTTTGTTCCTGGCAGCCAAGGGGCATAATCCCATTACTGGACACAGCGTGGTGTCGGCGGCGCTGGCGCGTCGTATCAATTTGCTGATGATGTGCGGGAATTACGATGGATCGGGCGATTTCGCCTTCCGCATCAGTCTGCCGGGCAAGAGCAGGGTTAGTGGCCGGATCCTGGTCGTGGTGCCCAGCGTTTGCACGGTTGCCGTGTGGTCGCCTGGGTTGGACGGCAATGGCAATTCGCTGATCGGCGTGGCAGCGCTAGAACTGCTGGCCCAGCACGCCAATTGGTCTGTCTTTGAATGAACTGAACCAAGCAAAGGATTCGCAGTGTTGCATTTTGACATTATGGCCCTGGCTAGTATTTTGCGCGATGCTGCCCGGACCGAGGCCCTGCCGCGCTTCCGCCGGCTTGATGCCTCGATGGTGCATATTAAGACAGAGGCGATCGATCTGGTCACCGAGGCCGACCTAGCGACCGAAGAGATGATCAAGGCCCGGATTGCGCAGTTGATGCCCGGGGCGCTGTTTGTCGGTGAGGAATCGGTGGCAGCCGACCCCGCATTGCTAGCGTGTCTGGCCAATGCAGATCTGGCGGTGGTGGTCGATCCGATTGACGGCACGGCCAATTACGCGGCGGGTTTGCCGCTGTTTGCTGTCATGGCGGCCGTGATTTCCAAGGGCGAAACGGTCGTCGGGATTATCTATGACCCGATGGGCGATGACTGGATGATGGCCGAAAAGGGTGGCGGGGCATGGCTGTGTCGGCCTGATGGTGACGCCATTCGTCTGCAGGTGGCCACGCCGCTGCCGCTGCCCGAAATGGTCGGCATGGCGTCGGTTGCCTATTTGCCGGCAGCTAGCCGGCCACAGATCCTGGCCAACGCCGCCAAGCTGCGCATGCTCGCCAATTTCCGCTGCGCTGGGCACGAATATCGCACATTTGTATCGGGCCATGCGCAGTTTGGCTGCTGGAACAAGCTGATGCCATGGGATCATCTGGCTGGGACGCTGATGAGCCAGGAGGCCGGCGCCTTTGGCGCGCGATTCGATGGCCAGCCCTATCTGCCGCATCACACCGATGGCGGACTGCTGGTCGCGGTGGATCGCGACAGTTGGGACGCACTGCGGCGCGAGGTCTTTACGTTCTGAAGCAGATCTGCATCAGACCTTCTGTCTTTGCGGCCTGCCGATAGACCATCACCTGCCCCCCTGAAGGAGGAGGGACCGCGCAGTGGGTTCCGCGAAATGTTGTCAAAGCCCCGATCTATTCCCCTCCCTTCAGGGAGAGATCAGGTGGGGATGTGATTGCCCCTGCAGCAGCCTCCACGGCACCCGCGCCATAACAATGCCCAGGGCCTGTAGGTCGACCTCCACGCTGGCCAGAACGCCTAGCGTCATATGGGCATTGACGTGACCCATATGGACGACGCGCAGGAAATTCTGGTAGGCTAGTTCGTTGGACGCAGCCATGCCTAGACCAATGCCCAGGGTGACGCCGGCTTCGGCTTCAAGCCAGTGGCGCAGGGCGCCAGCGCCACCTGATGGAATCGTGGCGGCTGTCACTGAATGCCTATAGGCGGCGGGATCGGCGATGTTCAGAGCGATGACCGAGCCCATACCTCGGGCATTGAACGCGGCCCAAACGGCATTGGCGCGGCGGCGATGGCGAGCCCAGACTGTCTTGAAGCCTTCTTCATCCCGGATCATGGTCAGCGCCTTTCGCAGACCATAGAGATGGTGGGTCGGGGCGGTGCCGACGAAATATTGCCAGAACTCGGTGCCCAGCCCGCGTGGCTTCGAGTTCCAATAGGGGGTGACGAGATCGGCGCGTTGAGAGGCCGCCAGCGCCTTGTCGGAAAATTAGACAAAACACAGGCCGGGGGCAGGGCAGCATCAAGCCCTTCTGGCTGGCGGCGACGAGAACATCGATGCCCCAATCATCCATGTGCAGCTGATCGCAGGCCAGCGAGGCAATAGCATCGACGGCCAGCAAGGCCGGGTGGCCGACGTTATCGATGGCGGCGTGGATGGCGGCCAGATCATTGCGGGCGTTGGACGCGATATCGACATGGGTAACGAGTATGGCCTTGATCTGGTGTGCCGTGTCGGGGGGGGGCAGCGCGTCGGCAATGCGCTGGGGATCGGCGGGGCTGGATTTGCCGAAGTCGATCATGTCGACAGCAACGCCCATGCGTCGCGCTGCCTCGGCCCAGCCATGACAGAAGCGACCGGTCGCGGCGAGCAGGGCTCGATCACTGCGCGAGAACATGTTGGTATTGGACGCTTCCCAGACGCCGTGGCCATTGGTAATGTAGA
>JALBVE010000069.1 GCA_025050575.1 Candidatus Devosia symbiotica | reverse complement strand
ATGATGAATCTTCGCACGCCGGATTCTGCCTGTGCGGCGCGATCCGATTCACCTTGCCTGAAACCTCGGCCTATCACTGCATCAAATGCCACAAGCATACCGGCCATTATGAGGGCGAGGTCGACGTGCCATGCACGGCCTTGGTCATCACTGGGGCAGGCAAGCTCACCTGATATCATTCTTCGGACAAGGTCCGGCGCGACTTATGTTCGGTCTGCGGTTCATCGATGTTCTTCGAACTGGTCGAATGGGACTGGATCGGCATCAATATGGACGCATTCGACGGACCCACAAACAGCCGACTGGCGCTGCACATCTTTGTCGCCGACAAGGGCGATTACTACGACGTCGCCGACGGATTGCCGCAAAACTTGCAATAGCCCCCCTGGCGGGCCGGCAGTGTCAGCCGGCGTCATTGGCAAGGCTCGCACCGCGTGGGGGTGGCTCCGCTCAGTCGCAACTGGCTCTGGGCCGCCCCGGTCGGCTTCTTTATCGGGCGGACATCGCACTGGTTCCTCTACTATAACAAGCTGCGGGCCGTGCCGATGACCCTAGTTACCGCGCTCGGCCTGGTGTTGGGGGATGGGTGTCGTACACCTTGTGGGGTCGGGGCTGAGGGGGGGCTCCTCAGCTCCGAAATAGCAGCCCAAGTCGATATGGCGCGTGGCTTGATTTTGCCTGCCGCTCGGACCAGATGAACCGCCGTCCGAAGGACTATCCAATGGCCGGCCAGCGCTGTGGCTAGAATTCGTTCCAGTCTTCCTTGAGCGCCATGTTGCCCTGCAAGCATAGGCCTTGGCGGCAACGGTGACCCGTGCCTGCTGACTTCTAACGTCATTGCCTAGTTTGACCGCCAGTCGTGCGGCTCCTTTGGGCATCGAACTTGGCTGCACCATACAATCTTTAATAATTGAAGACATCGACGATTTCGTCGAGCTCGCGCGCCTGGGTTTCGGTCCGCTCAAGAGCGGCATTCATTTCCTCGACCAGCGTGGCATTGTGCTGGGTCATCTCATCCATATCGCGGATCGAGGTACTTACCTCGACCAGAGCTTTGGACTGCTCCTGGGTGGCGCGGGCGATTTCGGTGATCAGCGTGCCATTCTGGCGAACACTTTCGACCATGTTGGCGAGTTTTGTCGCCGCTCTCGATACCAGCTTGGAGCCCGCTGCCACTTCATTGGCCGATTGTTCAATCAGGATCTTGACGTCCGAGGATGCGCCTGCTGCCGACTGCGCCAACCGTCGCATTTTCACGGCGACCACGGCAAAACCCTTGCCGGCATTACCCGCACGCGCCGCTTCCACCGAAGCGTTCAGCGCCAGCAGATCGGTCTGGACGGTGATATCATCAATCATACCGATAATATCGGAGATCTTGGCGAACGATACAGAAATCCGCTCCATTGCCTGGTTGGCTTCGCCCATCACCGCGCCAGTGCTGCTGGCTACCTCGGACACAGAAAGAGAATTGGCACTCGCCGCCTCGCTGCGCTTGGCATTGTCCTGCACCGTGGTAGAGAGCTGCTCCATGGCTGCACTGGTTTCTTCAATCGCAGCTGCCTGGCGCGTGGTATGGTCCGCCAGATCATTGGCGCCAGACAAGATCTCGCCAGTCGCCGTCTTGAGGATCAACGATGTTGCACGCAGCTGGGAGACGATGCCTAAGAAATTCTCGACGGTGTCGTTGAATGCCACGTGTAGGTCATCCAGTTCACCAATAAGCGCGGTGTCGATGCATGCCGTCAAATCGCCGTCGGCGAGCCAGGCCCGCACCGATCATGGAAACCACAGCCTTGCGTGCGGTGATGTCGGTTGCATATTTGACGACTTTGTAGGGCTTGCCGTTCATGTCCAGGATCGGATTATAGGACGCCTGGATCCAGACTTCCTTACCACCCTTGCCGATGCGCTTGTATTCGGCAGCGTTGAACTCACCGCGCCGAAGTCGATTCCAGAATTCCTGGTATTCAGCAGATTTGGCGAAAGCCGGTTCGACAAACATGCTGTGGTGCTTGCCCGCAATCTCGGCGAGTTCGTAGCCGAGCGCATCCAGGAAATTAGCATTGGCCGTTATGATCGTATCGTCGAGATTGAACTCGATCATGGCATGGGATTTCGAGAGGGCATCAAGTGTCGCACGATCTAACAGCGCGATTTCGATTTTTGACCGTGACGAAAAATTCCCATGAGATCCGCCTGCTTGATGACTCGATGAGTCGATGTTTCAAATTTACGTGAATCTGAATAATAAATTTTTAAGCAGAAGGTATATTGCCGTATCTATAGTGCAGTGCTTTTTGGGTTGTTCGTGGGCGCAACAAATCGGGGTGCGCGATATATTCTGGGCGTGCCAAGCTCAGCCGCGATTGCCGCATTTCATCTCCGCCAGCGCTGCCGCGAACCGCGCGCGCATGGCGTGGTGTGGCGGCAGCAAGCGCGCCAGGATGAACAGCTTATCGGCTTCCGATTCCACCACTAGAACGCCTTCGGCGACGTCGAGTTGCTGCTGTGCCAGCAGACGGGTCGGGGCAGCGTTGAAAATGCCGAGATCGAGCATCTCGTCAATGCCGTCGCGATTTGTGGTCGAATAGGTAATGACGCCGGCCTGGTTGAAAATGGCCAGCGACCAGAATGCCTCCGGCAGGGGCCGCGCAGATAGCCGGGCCCTTTGGCCAGGTCTAGGCTGCATAGACCATAGATCATCTCGGGATCAAGGCCGAGAGGATTGGGTTTTCCTGCCGCAATTTCGTGCAACACTAGCATGGTGTTGTTGGCATGCAGTGCTGCCACCCTGGTCCAGACGGTGTCGTCGTCGAGCAGGGAAAGGGTGAGAATGACGATGATGTGGATGATGCCGCCCAGCACCAGGCCACCGACTAGCCAAAGCAGGAAGCGCGTCATGAACAACTGCCCCGAATAATGGGGGCATGGATTGATCGCTGAAAAAGCCGGAAAACGCAGCGGTGCCATAAAGGCTTAGCACCAGGGTGAACGGCCCACTGCCGGTCCACTCAAGCCAATTGCCCGGCATCAGATTGGTGCTCACCGCGATGTCGATGGCTCCATCATTGGGTCGCACCAGCCCCGTCGACCGCATAGCTTGATCGGTATCGGGCGCCGCAATATTGCGACCATCGATATCGAGTGCCACCAGGGTCCAACCCGTCGCCAGCGGCGTTATACCCTTGACGCGATAGCTACAATCGCGCGTCAGCGGCTGCTCATCGCCGTCGACGCTGGCGGTAAAGCGCAGCCCCTCGGCTTGCCCTAATTGCAACCTGACCTCGCGCGCCAGCCGGCCGCATGTATAGGGATTGGGAGTGGCCGCGCCAACATCGGGCCAGGCGAGCCAGGAGCCAACCTGCACTGCGCCGAACAACCTGCCATCGGTGAGCGCGTAATAGCTCAGACCGAACCCCACACTCAGCGCCACCGCAGTAGATAGAGGACAAACCGCGTAGTTTAGCAGCTCTGGTTAAAAATCGGCATGGGCGGCAAAGATCTGCACGGAGTTGGCTAGTCTAGCCTATAGCAAGCGACCGGACCGGGCGGAAGGGCGGATCAGCCGATCGGGCTAGATCGTCGATGGCAACACCCAGGCTGGCCGCCAGCTTGCCCAGTGTTGCGCGACCAACGTGCACCCGCGGTAGACTTGCAGGCACAAGCCTGCCACCCTATTGGCTGGCAGGCGACCCAGGACCCGAATGGCAACGCGCGTGCAAACGATCGGCTCCACGCGGACAATGCTACTTGCAGCTACATCTCTTCGCTGGTCACCGGAACCGGCGCACGGGCCTCGGTCGTGACGACCCCTTCGCTTGCGCCGGCCTTGAACAGATTGGTAAGGATAACCAGCTTGCGCGCCGCTTCGGGTGTCAGACTGAGAGGGCGTGCGGACGCTGCTGTGTCGGTTGTATTGGTATCGGCATCGGCCACGATTGTCTGTTTGGGCACGAAATCCACGCCAAACACCGGCTTGATCTCGATATTGGTGTGGGCATAGGCCATGAATTTCTGAAAGGCGATGGCAGGCAGGGTGCCGCCGGTCAGTCTGTTGGTGGGATGATAGTCATCATTGCCAAACCAGACGGCGGCCACGTAATTGCCGGTTAAGCCGCAAAACCAGGCGTCCCGATACGAGGAGGTTGTGCCCGATTTGCCCAGCACCGGCACGCCTGGCACATCAGCACGACGCCCGGTGCCGCCGGTCACCACACCGCGTAGCATCACGTTCATATTCGCGACGGTATTCTCGCTGAGCAGGCGTTCGCGCGGCGCATCAGGGTCGATGCTAAAGATCGGCTCGCCGCTCAATGTGGATACGCGAGTAATGCCGAAGGCCGGAGTCTTGAGGCCGTTATTGGCCATCACCGCGTAAGACGAAGCCATGTCCAACACCGAAACAGAGGCGACGCCCAGCGCTAGCGACCGGGTAACCGGATAGTCGGCTTGTAGACCCATGCGGTGACTGAGGGCGGCAATGAGATCGCGCCCGGTCTTGATCGACAGCGTTACTGCCACCGTATTGAGCGACTGCGCAAAGGCGCTGGCCAGCGTGACGCTACCCTTGTAATTGCGATCATAATTCTGGGGGCACCAGTCGCCAATGCACACCGGACGGTCGGTGACGCGGTCATTAGAGGTCAGCCCCAATTGCTCAATGGCTTCGGCATAGACAAAGATCTTGTACGATGAGCCGGGCTGCCGGTTCGAGACAATGGCGCGATTGAATTGGCTCTTGCCGTAGTCGACGCCACCGACCATGGCGCGGATGGCGCCCTTGGTATCGGTGACTACCATGGCGGCCTGCTCGACATCGTAGCGATCGGTACCCTCACGCACGGTCGAGACCACAGCTTCCTCGGCATATTTCTGCAGGGTTGTGTCAATCGTGGTGTGCACTACGAAATTATTGCCGGTGTGATTGTGACTCTCGATCAGTGCCTTGGCCTCGCCAAAGGCCCAATCGAGGAAATAGTTTGGCGAATTGGCGTCCGCCACCCGGTCAATCGGAGTGGCTGGATGCCGCCGAGCCGCCGTGACCTGGCATTCAGTCAAAAAGCCGGCCGCCATCATATTGCTCAGCACCAGATTGGCGCGGCTGCGGGCTGCCGCCAGATCGACATGAGGCGCGTAGCGGGTCGGCGCCTTGAACAGGCCCGACAGCATGGCCGCCTCGGCCAGACTGATGTCCTGCACCTTCTTGCCGAAATAATAGTCGGCCGCCGCCACCACACCGAAATTGCCGCCGCCCATATAAGCATTGTCAAAATATAGCTTGAGAATCTGGTCCTTGGAATAGTGCCACTCCAGCCAGACCGCCAGAAACGCCTCGATGACTTTGCGTTCAATGGTCCGTTCGGAGTTTAGAAACAGGTTCTTAGCCAGTTGCTGGGTGATCGAGGAGCCACCCTGAGTGCTGCTATCGCCCCCCGCATTGCTCAGAATTGCGCGCAGCGTGCCGACTATATCGATACCGAAATGATCATAGAAACGCCGGTCTTCGGTCGAGAGCGTCGCTTTGATCAGATAGTCGGGCATGTCGGCCAGCGCCACCGAATCGTCGGAGCGAATGCCGCGTCGCCCGATCTCGTTGCCGAAGCGATCCAAGAATAAAACCGAATAGCCTTCGGCCTTGTTGAACTCGCCAGCGGCCGTCGCGTCAAAGGCTGGCAGCGCCAGCGCCACCATCAGCACACAGCCAATGGCAAAGAAGGACAATCCGTCCGACACGATCTCCACGAACAGCCGCTTGAAGCCGCTGACATGGAAGATCAACATGATGTCCTGAAACCGTGCCCAACCCCGCCTCAGCGACTGGCTGGATTCATAGAGGGAGGAATCGAGGTACGCGTCGACCGCCAGCATGCCAGAGCGCTTTTTGCGTTTTTTCTTTATATAGAACGAATCCTGCACCAGAATTCTCCCAAATGCCGTCACGAACAGCTGTCCGCGCGACCGCGCCGATGCAACCTGACCGCTGGAATATGATTGCGCATGATCACAGACAAGTGCAAATTGACCGCCTCACTATCACGACTGGATTTAAAATGGCCTTTTGAGACGAAAAATCCTCGATCAGATGATCGAGACGGAATGGGAAGCGCTGTGCAACGGCTGCGGCCATTGTTGCCTGCTCAAACTGGAAGATGAAGACAGCGGGCTGATCATCATTTCCGACGTCCGTTGCCAATTGCTCGATAGCGACAGTTGCGCCTACACTGATTATTCCGGCCGCCTGCCGATGACTGCGCTACCAGCGTCATGCAGGCCGTTGCCACAAACCTGCCGTGCGAGAGGGATGTCTGCCTGCGGGATGGTGTCGTGGATCTTGGCGGCGTTGGCGCGTGCCATCAATACGAGCAGATCGGGCAGCACGACAACGAACGTACCGCCTCCCCAGCACATCTGGGGCTGCCGCACAAGGAAAGCCATGCCGGCGCCGTGACAGTCAGCATCGGCCTGGCCATCAACAATCCGCGCGGTCCCTATGATAAGCGATTCTTTCACATCGCTCTGCACGCGCTCAAAAAGGCTCAGCGTAAGGGCCTTGGCGGCGTCGAGACTATCGACCTGCGTCCCGCCCAGGAGCGCAGGCGCAAGAAAATAGCCTGATCACTCCCTCGCTTGCGTTCCCAGCGCTGACCCCTTAGACAGCCATCCTGCCGGCATCCCTCCGCGCCGATCTTCCCATGGATGATCGGCAATGATCCAAGCTTGGGGCCTCAACTTTGGTACGTCCAATTCAACCATGGGCCGTGTGGATGCTGACGGCGTACCGCATCTGCTGGCGCTCGAAGAGAGCAAATCAACCATCCCCAGCGTGCTGTTCTTCGGCTTTGAAGATGACAGCTTGCATTTCGGGCGTCAGGCCGTGGCTGAATATATCATCGGCGCCGATGGCCGGCTGATGCGCTCGCTCAAAAGCGCGCTCTGCTGCTTTGGCGTCAACCTCGCCGCGCGCCATGCCGCTGATTACCAGCGATCGCAGCGCTCAGACCCCGATTTCGATGTTTATCGGCGCTTTCCTGTTTCCATTGTCGGCATTATCGGCCTGTCGGCCGAGCTCTATAGCGAAGCCAGCCGGCTGTTCCTGTTTGCGGTGACGCTGGGCGTAGTGGTGCTAGTAGTGATGGCGCTGATCCGCTGGATCGGTTAGGTTTCGGCCATACCATAGATCGGGTCGAGCAGGTCACCCGCGACGCTTTCGTTATGGACGCCGGGCATCCGCTGTTCGATTACTGCCTGCAAATCATCGCACCGCAGGGCATGCCGATCAACGCCCGCACGGTGGGCTATGTGCAGCATATCGATGCCGGCAAGCTGCAACGCCTGGCCAAGGCACACGATCTGAGCATCGCGGTAACGGCGCGACCGGGCGCCTATGTCGCGCCCAACCGGCCGCTGATGCTAGTCAAGGGCGTGATGCCTGACGAGACGATCGATGATCTGGCGGCGGCCTTTGTGGTCGGCGACAGCCTACCTTTTACAGCAATCCGCGCTTTGGCCTGGTGGTGCTGGGCGAGATCGCCGCCAAGACACTCTCGCTCGGGGTCAATGACGCCGATACCGCCATCGACGTTATCGGCACGCTGGTGCGGGTGCTGATGGACCGCGCGCCGGGCGATGAAAACCACGAAATCCGCTACGATTTTGTATCAGCGCCCAAGCTGCACGTCGAAATGCACGCTCCCAATAGCGAGAGCGTGCCCCGTCATGCGGCAAGTCCACGCGTGCGCGAACTGCTGGCATAGGACTGGGACCATGTTGTGCTCCAGACGCAAAACGGGGAGCGGATCGACCGATCCCATTAGGGTTAAGTGGCTGCAGCCTGCAACCGAGCTCGTCGTCTTGATCAAAAAGAACCATGCCGGACCCGCGATGTTCGTGACGTGGCGCTACACCCATCAATGCGCCGACGGTCTAAACAGCAATGGCTCCGAGAATTCCGCCATGCACGCGGCGATTCAGCAGCATCATTCCCGGCTGGCGCGGGCGACTGGTGCGGGCCTCCTCAACATTGGTCTCGTCTGGGAAAGCCTCCGCGATCAGCAACCGGACTTTCATGTGCGTCACAGTGCCTTGACGTTTGCCGCGATTTCCAGCATCTATTCGCGCGTTGCGGGTGTAGCTCAATGGTAGAGCTTTTGCTTCCCAAGCAAGTGACGAGGGTTCGATTCCCTTCACCCGCTCCATACAGCCCAGTCACAAACAACTGAATCCATTAGTTAATTAGCGATCTTGACGTCGCTCGCCCAGCTTTCGCGTCATTGCTTGTGCTACAAAGTGTGCACGGAGTGGCGGAGGATCGGCTTTTGGAATGTCGTGTGGATCTGGACAGATACCTGAAGTGTAGGGGTTACAGTTGCACTTACAATCGTAGAGTTCCTGCCCTTCTAATTCACCAAGCACTCGGTACAAGGGATTTGGCGATCGCGCGGAAAGCGAGAAGCCTGTTAGAGGCCGCTGATGACGAGCGTTGGGACGCTCTGATGGCCGGCACGGCTGGAAGCGAAATAGCCTCCTGAT
>JALBVE010000068.1 GCA_025050575.1 Candidatus Devosia symbiotica | reverse complement strand
GATTTTCTCCCTATGAAGCTCACTATCATCCAGACCAGCAAAGTCCCGGTTTCCCTCCGCGATCAGTTCGGGCCCTACCGCAAGATATTCGAGCGCATGTTCGATCAGACTGAGTAAGGCTTCACCTGTCAAATGATCAATGTCGCCGAGAGCACGCCGTTCCCCGATCCAAAGTCGCTTGAGGGCATGGTCATTACCGGCTCGGCGGCTGGTGTTTACGACACGCTGTCCTGACTCGATCCGCTGCGCGCCTTTATCCGCCAGAGCTATACGCAGCCGCACGCCGATACTCGGCGTGTGTTCTGGTGATCAGATCATGGCCGATGCCCTGGGGGGGTGATGTGCGCAAATCGGAAAAGGGCTGGGGCCTGGGGCGACATACCTATGGTGTCACGCAGCGCCCCAATTTCATACAGCAGGCGCCGGCCAGATTGCCCCTAGCTTGTTCACATCAGGATCAGATGATTGCACTACTGCCGGACGCCGAGGTGATTTTGGCCTCGGACTTCACCCCCCCCCAATGCAGTCTTGGCGTACCGCAATGGCGCCGCGCTTAGCTTCTAGCCGCATCCAGAATCTGACGACGCCTACACCATCGCCCTGACTGAACCGCGCCGCGGCAAGGCGCCCGATGATCTAGCGGTCTTGTCGATGGCAACGCCATTCCGATCGATCGCGCTCCGACCAGCGCACCTGACACTGTCGAGAGCATGCCGCAGGCGCAGCGACTGCGGCGCAATGCTTCAGTTATTCAATAGCTTGTCGCCGCCTTTCTTGGATTTGGGTCCCTTGTGGCTGTCTTTGGCGGTATAGCGATTGTCGAGTTGCTGGCGCTAGACAATATGGCAGTTATCACCCTCTCGTCCTGGCTGGCGCGGTGGCGTCGGGGTGCCTGGCGGTGTTCATCCTGTTCCAGCGTGCCGTCTCGGCGCGGCTCAAAATCCTGGTCAATCTTACCGGCAAATTAACTGCTGGCAGGACCGATGTCAATATTTCGGTGCAGAAGATTGTCGATGAGCTGACAGTCATGTTCGACGCTCTGGAAGGCTTCTGGACCGCGCTGATCGAGCAGGCCACGCCGCAGGAAAGCGAGCGCAGCGCGATACCGCAAGCAAGCCAGCGCCAGCGGGCCGCCGACAAGCTGACAGATGACCTGCAGGCTACATTGCGCGCTGTCATGGCCGGTGATCTCCGTCGGCGCGTCAATGCCAGCTACGAACAGGCCGAACTTCGCCAACTAGCCACCGAAGTCAATGCGCTGCTCGAAGCGGTCGATCTCGGCCTGACCAGAACGGGTCGGGTACTCTCGGCCCTGGCGCGAGCAGACTTGACCGAGGGCGTCGAGGGCGTGTTCACCGGTGCCTTTGCCGAACTGCGTGACAACACCAATACCGTGGCCGAAAAGCTCTTCAGCGTCGTGACCGATCTGCGCGTGACTTCGCGGGCGCTCAGGACCGCGACCGGGGGGTATCCTTGTTGGTGCCGATGACTTATCCGAATGCACCACGCGCCAGGCCGCCACAGTGGAGTAGACATCGGCAACCATCGAATAACTTTCGGCGACGGTTGGCGCCAATGCGGGCTACTCCCGGGAAGCCAATCAGGTGGTCTTGGAGACCTCGGCCATCGCCGTGGAAAGCGGCAAGGCCATGGAGACAGCCACTGCAGCCATGGCTGCTATTTCGACGTCGTCGGCCAAGATCTCCAGCATTATCGAGCTGATCGACGACATTGCCTTTCAGGTCAATCTGCTGGCGCTCAATGCCTCGGTTGAAGCGGCCCGGGCTGGTGATGCCGGCAAGGGCTTTGCCGTGGTTGCCGTGGAAGTGCGGCGACTGGCGCAGTCAGCCGCCGGAGCCTCGTCGGAAATCAAGTAACTCATCGACGTTTCGGCCGGAGAAGTGGCCGGTGGCACTAAGCTGGTGATGGAGATTACCGAACGCATTGTGGCGCTCAATCGCTCGATAACCCAGAGCGCGACACTGATCGGCGAGATCGCCAGCGCCAGCCAATCTCAGGCATCAGCGATCGGGAAAGTGGCAATTGCCGTGCGGCAGCTGGATGAGATCATCCAGCACAATGCCGCCCTGGTGGAACAGACGAATGCGGCCATTGAACAGACCGAGACCCAGGCCGCCGAACTTGACCGTATCGTTGATGTCTTTGAACTATGCCGACGGATCGTCCAGGCCGCCTAAGCACCCTAGCTCACCAGCAGCATGGCAATTTCGGTGCGCAATTCCTTGAGCCCGACATCCTTGACCGATGAGGTTAGAATGACATCCGGATGTGCTGCAGGGCGCTTGGCAATGGCCGCCTTGGTCAGGGCAATGACCTTGTCGAGCTCTTCCTTGCCCGGCTTGTCTGTCTTGGTCAGCACGACCTGATAGCTGACGGCGGAGCTATCAAGCTCGCTCATTACCGTCAGATCGGTATCCTTGGGGCCGTGCCGACCATCGATCAGCACATAGACCCGGCGCAGCGTGGCGCGACCGACCAGATAGCGGTGGATCAGCTTAGTCCACTGCCGCACCTTGTCCTGCGGTGCCTTTGCATAGCCATAGCCCGGCATGTCGACGATGCGCAGGTTTTCACTCTGGCTCTCAAAGATATTGAGCTCCTGCGTGCGGCCCGGCGTATTGGAGGTGCGCGCCAGACCCGACGTACCGCACAACGCATTGATCAGGCTGGACTTGCCCACATTGGAGCGCCCGGCAAACGAGATTTCCACCCGGTCCATCTCTGGAAAGTCGGCAATGCTGATGCAGCCTTTGACGAACAGGAATGGCCGCGCAAACAGCAGCCGGCCGCGCTCGATCATCTCTGGCGCGTAATCGATAGTGCTCATGGTGAGCTGCTGCCTTCGAAACAATTTGCCCGCCGGATAGTCCTGGCTGGCATTTAGCATGATTGATCGGTTGTGACGATCATAACTTGGTCGGTTCATTCACCTTGGACTTGCGCTTGAAGGTGTCCAGAATATTGCCAAGCAGATTCACCACGGCGCCGTGGCGCTTCATGATGAAATACTGCTGGGTCACGCTCAGCGTGTTGTTCCAGGCCCAGTAAATCACCAGACCAGCGGGGAAGGTGCTCAGCATAAAGGTGAAGATCACCGGCATCCAGTTGAAGATCATCGCCTGGGTTGGATCGGGTGGCGGCGGGTTCAGTTTCATCTGTACCCACATGGTCAGGCCCATGATCACCGGCCACACGCCCAGATGCAGGAAATTGCCCACCAATGGCAGAACGGTCGGATCCCAGGGGATCAGGCCGAACAGAGTGAAGATATTGGTCGGATCGGGCGCCGCCAGATCCTGAATCCAGCCGAAGAACGGAGCGTGGCGCATGTCCAGGCTGATGAAAATAACGGTATAGAGCGCAAAGAATACCGGAATCTGGATCAGAATCGGCCAGCAACCGGACAGGGGATTGATCTTTTCGGTCTTGTAGAGCTCCATCATCGCCTGCTGCTGAGCCGGACGATCCTCCTTGAAGCGTTCCTGGATGGCCTTCATTTCCGGCTGTACGCGGCGCATGGCGGCCATCGAGGCATAGGAGCGGCTGGCCAGCGGGAAGAACAGCGCCTTGACGATGACAGTCACCGCCAGCACGGCGAGACCGAAATTGCCGATAATACCATTGAGGAACGTCAGCAGGTAGTACATCGGCTTGGTCAGGAAGCTGAACCAGCCCCAGTCGATCAGCAGGTCGATGCGGTCAAAACTGTATTCCTGCTGATAGCGATTGATCACCGCTTCTTCCTTGGCACCGGCAAACAGATAGCTCTCGTGGGTCGCCGTCGTGCCGGCAGCAACCACTACAGGCGTCGTCTCTACGAAGCTGGTCTGATAGTCGTCATAGCTGCCCGTGTTCTTCCATGAGAACAGTGCGTTGATATCGGTATTGGGCTTGGGCAGAGCGGCGGTTGCCCAGTATTTGTCCGAAAAGCCCAGCCAGCCTGTGGTGTTGTCGAAACGAATCTGCTGGTCCTTCTGCAGATCGGCATATGTCTTGGACACCAAGTTGTTGGAGCCCAGAACACCGTGCGGACCTTCATGCTGGATGAAGAAATTGGCCACCATGGGCGTCCCATGCCGGGCAACGCGCGCATAAGGGAACAGTGCGATATCGCCCGAACTGTTGTTCTCGACCGACTGGGTCATAGTGAACAGGTAATAATCGTCGACTGTAAAGATGCGGCGGAAGGTCAGGCCGTCGCCATTGTCCCAGCGCAGCGTGACCGGGCTCGATGCATCAAGCGTTGTGGCACCGCCTTCAACGATCCACACACTTTTGCTGTTAGGCACGGTGACTGCCGCGCCCTCAGCGGGAACCCAACCCTGCTCGGCAAAATAGGCATTTGGCGCGCCTGCAGGGGTCAATAGGGTGATAATTGGCGATTCCGGATCAACCGTCTCGCGATACTGCTTGAGTTCGAGATCGTCGAGCCGCGCGCCGGTCAGATTGATCGAGCCATGTAGGTCGATCGTGTCGATGACAACACGATCGGTAGCGGCGATCGCTGCAGCACGGTCAGCATAAAAGGCAGTGCCGTCAGCAGCCACGGTGCCGAGTGTACCTGCAGCAATGGCCGTTGCTTCGGGCGTGGCAAGCGCTGTTTCGCTCTGGGCCTGTTTGGCCGCGATCTGCGCCTGCTGCTGTACCTGCTCCAATTGCGGGCCGGCAATAAAGAACTGCCAGCCAAACAGCACGATCATGCTAAGCATGATAGCCAGGATGACGTTGCGATTATCGGTCATTGTTTTGGTTTCCGTGGGCCGCGGCCGGAAGAGTTGCGCTGATCAGTCGATCTGGGAGCGTGCACACGCACGATCAAGGCACCCAGATCGACAACCAGCTTGGCAAAGGGTTCGCTCAGCGCCTCGCGCCGTCCGACCAGTACATAGTCGTGGGCGGGCACAAAGTCACGCGCACAGGCTGTCACAGCCGCGCGCAAGCGACGTTTTATACGATTTCTTTCGGGAGCATTGCCCACCGTCTTGGTGACGGTAAATCCGATTCCCGGTCCCAGCATGGGCGTAGCAATAACCTGCAACCCAAACGCAGAGCACCTGGCCCGATTGCTCCGGGCAGTCCGTTGAAACTGGGAGCGCTTGGTGAGCCGACGCAAAGCATCGGGGTTGGGCGCCATGGCCGTCATCCGGCCAGGCCGCCTTAGGCCGTGAGCTTCCTGCGGCCGTCGCGACGGCGCTTATTGATGATCACGCGACCGTCCTTGGTTGCCATACGGGCACGGAAACCGTGGCGGCGGGCACGCACGAGCTGAGACGGCTGATAAGTACGCTTCATAACATCAAACCGCGCTGGACACGGTTCCTCTTAATTGCTGCTCTAGAGCAATAATATCGGATACACATGGAGCGTTTGGCGCCCACGGTGCGGGTTGGTGGCGTCTATAGGGAAAACTGGACCCCAAGTCAACGGGTCACACGATAGTTAGCACTATGTCTTGCCCCGTTGTTTTCCCGGAGCAGATCACCGCATTAAGACCTCTATAATACTTCACGCCTTTGGCGGTCATGGCGGATATCCTCAAAACCGATCTCTGCATCATTGGTGCCGACGCGCGCGGCACGGCACTGGCCATTCAGGCGCGTGCGCTCAACCTCGGTGGCATCCCGGTCCAACGCGATGGTGACAAACCCTGCAGCACCGCTGGCAGCGCTTTGCAGGCCGTCGCTTTTAGCGCCAACGCTGAGCGTGCCCAGGCGATCCGTACCACAAGCGATCTGAGTCTGAGAAAGCTCGACCCCAAGCCGAATTTTCGCGCCATCGCCGAACGCGTCACCGCCATCGCCGAATCGACAAAGCCTGCGACCACGCCGGAACGTCTGACGGCGTTGGGCGTAATCATGCTGACCGAGTCGGCTATCTTCTCCGATCGGCGCAGCCTCAAGGTTGGCGCAAGCACAATTCGCGCCGATCAGTTCGTGCTGGCCATCGGCAGTCTTCCCATGGTGCCCGATCTGCCTGAGCTCGACCAAGTTCCTTATTTTATCCCCGACACCATCCTGGCCAATATGCGCAAGCTCAGCCATCTGCTAGTGCTGGGCAGCGATACAACGGCGCTTGAATTGGCGCAGGCCTACGCGCGGCTCGGTGCCGAGGTGGCGCTTGTGCCTCATGGACTGTTGCTAGCCGGCTTTGACCCAGAACTGGTATCCATCCTGCTGCGCACCCTACGCAAAGAGGGTGTCAATATACCCGAGGGCCCCAGCATCACCGCTATTCTGCTGCGCAGGCATGGCACGGGCGTTGCCATTGCCCATGCCGATAGCAGTCTGGCGGCGCTGGACGTCTCGCACATTCTGGCAGCCTTTGGTCGTGTGCCGGATCTGGATCCGGCGCTGCTCGAAGCTGTCCGGCTCAAGCGCAATCCGCAGCACCCCGATCACCCGATGGTGAGTCCGGAGGGTCAGACCTCCAACGGCCATGTCGTGGCCATTAGCAGTGCAGCCGAGGTTTTTTACGGCGCAACCCGCCTTGCGCCAGGCGACCATCGTGCTGGGTCGCGCCAGCGGTCAGGCCAAGATACACCTTGACCCGCGCCGCATTCCACTCACGGTCAACATCCGACTGGCTTTGGCCTAGATCGGCCTAGTCGATACCGGGGGCCCCTGCGCGCCAGCCAACTGGTGCTGCGGGCCAGTACCAGCGAAATCGAGGCTGCCCGCGCCGTCGCCGATCTGCAGAGCACTTCCAAATTGATCGTGGCCAAAAACGGCGCCATTCTGGGCGGCGCCATGCTGGGTGCTAGCGCTGGCGATACAGTGGCCATGCTAGTCTTGGCGCTTGATCGCGGCATGAGCGCCGCCGACCTGGCGAGCTTGCTGCTCTCGGCCAGCGCCGCCGCGCCGCTGGTTAAGCTCGGACGGCAATTTGTGGCCCACCATCGCCCTTCGGCCGGGGCCAAAAGGCTGGCGGCCCTGCGGCGCATGCTGCCCTGAAATGCGCTACTACGTGGCTTACGCAGTGCCTGCGTTCGCCTATACTGGCGTGCAATGACAACCAGAAGCAGCGCCTTGCCTAGCCGGTTCGCCGGCCTCTCGATCAAGTTGATCGCCACCATCAGCGCGGTGATTCTTCATGGTTAAAATCGTGGTCTATCAGCCCTCGCTGACCAATTTCCGCGCCAATTGGCTCGAATGATCGCCTGCATGTCGGGGTCGTCGGTGCCAGCGTGCTCGATGCCGTGCCGGACGTCATGGCTCTGCCGCGCAGCCTGACCGACCGCTTGCTGACCTCGACGGGGGCCTATGCCATCGTCTATCATCATGAAGACCAGAGCCAGCTGATCTAGCTGGCCGATCCCGTTACGCCCAAAGCTGCCGTCACTGCCGACATGCGCCAGCGTGACCTACCCACCCTAATCATGGGCGCGCTGGACATCCTTCTGGCCGGCCCGGGCCGGACCCTGCGCATTGTCGGGCCCGGCGATCTCGATCAGACCATGGTCGCACTGTTGACGCCTGAACAGCCATTGCGCCAGGAAATGCTCGACTATTCTGGTCAAGTCGTGGTCATTTCGCTGACGCTGGCCATTCTGGCGACCCTGGCCCTCTAACTGCTGGCCAGCTATCTGTTCATCCAGCCCGTCCGGCGGCTGACCGAAAACATGCTGGCCTTTCGCTAGGCGCCTGAGAATGGCAGCCTGATCATCAGCTCCTCGGCGCGACGGGACGAAATCGATATTGTGGAGCGCGAACTGGCGACGATGGAAACCGACATCTCTAACTCTGCTACGCCAGCGCCGCCATCTGGCCAATCTAGGCTTGGCTGTCGCCAAGATCAATCACGATCTGCGCAATACGCTGACCTCGGCGCAATTGCTCTCCGATCAGGTGGCCATGCTCGATGACCCCAAGGTGCAGCGTCTGGCGCCGCGTCTGGTCACCACGCTCGACCGCGCTATCGGCTTTGCTCAGTCTGTTCTCGATTATGGCCAGCAAATCTCGGTGCCGCCGCTATTGGCGCCAACCCGCATCTGGCCGCTCGTCAATGACGCCGCCTTTTACGCCCGCCTGTCGGCTCATCCCAGCATCACCTTTGTCAATGCCCCCGAGGCCCTGGTGCTCAATGTCGATAGCGTATAGCTCGGCCGGGTACTGCTCAACCTGCTTAAGAACGCCTGTGAAGTGCTCGAGGCAGCCGGCGCCAAGGTCGCGGCATCCGAGGTGGTCCTCTCGTTCATCCCCGGCCGCAGGGCGTCATCCTTTTGGTTGCCGACAATGGTCTCGGTCTGCTGCCGCGTGCCCGCAACAATTTGTTTGTCGCCTTTGAAGGCTCGGCGCAAGCAGGGGCACGAGCCTCGGACTGACCATTGCGCGCGAGATCGTCGAGGCCCATGGCGGCCAGATCGGCCTGGTCGATCATTCGGTTAGAATCCGCTTTGATCTCTTCCTGCCCAATGCCTTTCTGGTGAAAAACTAGCGCCTGGAGAAAAACTGTCATCTACGCTTGCCAAGCCTGAAACGCCCTTGTATGGGTTGCGCCGCTTCAGGCAAACAGGCCTTCTCGCCGTTTCCTGAACTCGCCGTTCACAAACGGCCGTGCGCGCCCTTAGCTCAGCTGGATAGAGCACCAGACTACGAATCTGGGGGTCAGGAGTTCGAATCTCTTAGGGCGCGCCAATAATCTCCGACGACGTCGGCGCGATAGGGTCGCCCCTCCTCAAATGGCTTCTGGCAAGG
>JALBVE010000067.1 GCA_025050575.1 Candidatus Devosia symbiotica | reverse complement strand
CGTCGTCGAATGCTGGGTCGAATTACTCCTGATCGACGGCTGAGCGCTATTCGGCAGGATCGATCTTGACCGCCTTGAGCTTGTCGATACCCAGCATTTGCAGAGCCAGATGCTCGTAAAAAGGGCTTAGCCTGGCCTAAACGCATCTTGTCCAGGAAGTATTTTTCGAATCCGACCTTGGCCAGATGCATCCATTTTCCCTCGGACGACCAATTCATATTGCGCGGCAGCAATTACGGCTGCGCCATAAAGGCGATCCCTGAATCCCCGAAATCTGCCAAGCAGATAGCGTTCCACGAGGAATGTCATTAGGTGACTCACCGGCAATCAGCCGAGCGATATTCTGCATCGTCGCGATGACCATAGATTCAATCATGAAGCCAGTCTTGGGCACACCTACCGGCACCGCGGTCTTGCCCATTGGCGGGATCGCCACTTACACGCCCACCAAAAATATCTCCTGGAAGACGGGATTGCGCTGATATGTGTTCGCCAGAATGAAGCTACGTGGATTGGTCAATCCCTCAATATCGCAGACCGCCGCGACACCGCGGAAAGCGGGTAGCAGCATCGCATAAGCAAGCGGTAATTCATGCGCCTGCTTGACCGAACCATTCTCGGCGATCTCCGAGACGCTTAGCTTGTCCACCTTAATCTTTTCGACCTTGGCATTGGAGATCCATTTGATATGCCGATTGCGTATGGCGCTTTCCAGCATGCTCTTAGTATCGCCCACGCCGTCCAGCCCGAGGTGACCGACATAGAGTTCGAACATCACAAAGGTCATTGGCACGCGATCACACATCTTGGCATCCGGCAACGCCCTTTCCAGGATAAAGGCGAACTCATAGGCCGGCCCAAAGCACGATGCGCCTTGCATCGCGCCAATGACTACCGGACCGGGATTGGCCACTAGCGCATCAAAGGCCGGCTTGGCGGCCAGCGCGTTGTCGATCTAGCAGGTCGATTGGGTAAAATGCTCCGCCCCAAAGCCGGGGATCTCGTCAAACGCCAATTCGGGGCCGGTTGAGATCTCCAGATAGTCATAGCTGATGAACTGGCCATCGCTCAGTTCGATCCGTTTGGTGCCCTACTGGTGAAAATCGATTCTGCGTTTGGCAAATATGGGCGCCAGATCGGCGGTGACCGCCTCGCGGTCACGCCAGCCAACGGCAACACAGGGATTGGAGGGGATAAAGGAATATTCCGGCCCCTTGTTGATGACGCTGACCTGATGCTCGGCCCCGAGCGCATCGCGCAGTTTATAGGCCATGATGGTGCCGCTAAGTCCGGCGCCGAGTACGACGACATGTGCCACTTTATCTTCCCTGGACTGTCGCGCGCTTCAACTGTGGCGGTAGGTCATCAGTCGTGCGGACCAATCTGTTCATGACCCATATTAGCAGGCCAGCGGGTGACCCGATTTGACCTGTATCAAGCGCGCACCCTGTTGGTAGGGCGGCAAAGCGCCTTTTCATTTGTGCCAGACGGTTGGCTCGTCTAGGATTCGGATAGTTCAAACAATGGTGCGCCTGCGGTGTCCGACAACAACGAGCTCAATTCGTCGCTGTTGGGGCAAGCCCGCAAGCTGCAGGCGATCTTAGAATCGGCGATCGATGGCATCATCACTATTGACGACTATGGCGCCATAACTACCGTCAATCCTGCTGCGGCACGCCTGTTTGGCTATGACAAGGAAGAGTTTCTCGGTCGCAATGTGCATTTCTTAATGCCCGAACCTTACCATTCCGAGCATGATGGCTACCTGAACAACTATCGCTCAAGCGGTTGCCCGAAGATCATTGGCACCGGTCGTGAGGTCAGTGGGCGCCGGCGCGACGGCACCTTGTTCCCAATCCATCTGGCCGTCAGCGAATTCGAGATGGACGGCCGCACCTTCTTCACCGGCATCATCCATGATTTGTCGGCGCACAAGACCACCGAACTGGCGTTGCGGCAGGCTCAGAAGATGGAGGCACTGGGTCAGTTGACCGGCGGCATCGCGCATGACTTCAACAATTTGCTGACGGTCATTATCGGCAATCTCGAAATGCTCGAAGGCAAGCTCACTACGTCCTTGCAGCGTGAGTTGACCACCGAGGCGCTCGACGCTGCCGATCTCGGTGCCCGTCTGACCACCCGTTTGCTGGCCTTTGCCCGGCGCTCGCATTTGGAACCCGAGAGTATTAACCTCAACAGCTTTGTGCTCGGCCTGACTGATATGCTGCACCGCACGCTGGGTGAGACGATCTATCTGTCGAGCGCGCTGACGCCTAATCTGTGGTCGGCGCGTGTCGATTCCTCACAAGTCGAGAGCGCCATCATCAATCTGGCCGTCAACGCCCGCGATGCCATGCCTGAAGGCGGTCGTCTGGTGATCGAAACCAGTAATGCGGCTGTCGATGCGGACACGGCTAGCCACCTCGATGGCCTTAGCCCTGGCGACTATGTGCGACTGACTGTGTCGGATACCGGCAGCGGCATGAGTACGGCCGTGCGAGAGCGCGCCTTTGAGCCGTTCTTTACTACTAAGGAAACGGGGCAGGGCACCGGCCTGGGCCTCTCTATGATCTATGGTTTTGCCAAGCAATCGGGCGGGTTGGCGACAATTGACAGCAGCGTTGGCCAAGGCACGGTTGTTACGATCTACCTGCCGCGCCACCGCGTCGAACCTGCATTGGTCGTGGACGGGGTCCTTGGCGGAATGGCGCTGGCAGGTGCCGGGCAAACCATTCTGATGGTAGAAGATGACGAACGGGTCCGCAAACTGACCGTGACACGGCTGGTCCAATTAGGTTATGCGGTTCTGTCAGCCGGTAGCGGCGCCGAGGCGATTGATATGCTGGCCGCTGGCAAGCCCTTTGATCTGCTGTTTTCCGATGTCGTGATGCCCGGCGGCATGAGCGGCTTTGAATTGCGCATCAAGGTGCGGGCGCTCTACCCCAATTTGCCCGTCCTGCTGACCTCAGGCTATGCCGAGGAGTTGTCGCGGGCCGACGCTGGCGAAGACGAGCGTCTGATAATTCTGCGCAAGCCCTATCAGCTCGCCGAACTCGCCGCGGCCATCGATAACGCCCTCAAGTCCTGAGCCTCAGATCTGCAGCGATTGCGGGGTAAAACTGTAACCCGCGCCGCGAACAGTCTTGAGCAGGCGGGGCTCGCGGGGGTCGGTTTCGATCAGCTTGCGTAGGCGGGCAATCTGATTGTCGATGCTGCGGTCATTGGGCGCCCAGTCATGACCCTTGAGTAGGTCCATGATTTGGTTACGGCTGAGCACCCGATGCGGATGACGTGCAAACAGCGCTAGCAGATCGAATTCGCCGCTAGTGATGCGGATTTCACCATCTTTGCCGATCAGGCAGCGTCGGTTGAGATCAAGGACATAAGTGTCAAAGCTGATGCACGAATCTGCCGGCGTGATTGCGCCGGCGGCGAGAGTAGGCGCCGCACCAACTGGACTGCGCCGCAGCACCGAACGTACCCTGGCTAGCACTTCGCGCAGGTGAAATGGTTTGGCGATGTAGTCGTCGGCGCCGATTTCCAAGCCGACAATGCGATCAATTATGTCGCCCTTGCCGGTGATCATGATAATCGGGACGTCCCAGTTCTGCCTTACAGACCGGGCAATCGACAACCCGTCAGTGCCATCCAGATTGAGATCAAGCGTGATCAGATCAACGCCGGTGGCCAGTGCCGCGTCGACCCCGACCTGTGCGATTGCCTCGCTGACGCGAAACCCCTCATCCTCAAAGCACCGCCGCAGCATTCGACGGATTTGATCATCATCATCCACGATTAGAATGCGACGCTGGCGATCAGTCATGGCTTATGCTCAGTTTGTTGACTGCGCGGGAAAAAATCCCGATACATTCGGTTACAATTAGCAACAAAGGTCGAGAACGCAGCTTACACGATGCCCCTCTTATAGCCCATATCCACAATGATTTGTGGACTTGAGGAATTCACCATGCAGCAATCCAATATTGCATCGTCTGCTGAGACTCAAACAGCGTGGCCAAACGAGGACAGCGGTCTAGGCGGCGTGCGGTTGCTGCCCCCCTATGATGCCCTGTTTCGTGAGGGCGACGAGACGGTCGCCTTCTATGAAATCCTCAGCGGCGCCGTGCGCGCCTACAAGATATTCCCCGACGGGCGCCGTCAGATCGTCGCCTTCGCCTTTCCGGGTGATATTGTTGGTTTCGGCCATGGCGACACCTATCGCTTCGATTGCGACGCACTGACCACCACGCGCGTCCGCGTGATTCACAAATTGTCGCTGCTACGCGCAATGCGGGACCGCCCCGAACTGGCCGAGAAGCTGCTTGATGTGGCGCGCGGGGAGGTCGAGACCCTGCAGGATCTTTCCCTGCTGCTGTGCCGCAAGACTGCCATTGAACGGATCGCTAGCTTCCTACTCACCATGGCGCGGAAATCCGGTGACCCCGCCGCTTGCGAGCGCCTGCCACTCCCCATGTGCCGCGCCGATATCGCCGATTATCTGGGTTTGACCATTGAAACAGTCAGCCGCAACATGACGCGGTTGCGCAGCCTGCGCATCATTGATCTACCCGATCGCGGCAGCTTTCAGGTCCGTAGCATGGAACGCCTGCGCCAACTGGCCGAATGCGACGACACAACCCACTAGCAGCGTAGAGTATCAACATGCTTGGGGTCCGACACCGCGCAGCGATCGGCGTTTTTGCCAATACCGCCGATCTCGACGCGGTCGCGATTCGCCTGCGTGATCAGGGCATTGATCATTGTTTGTCGTTCGCGGTGGACCAGACGAGCGCCAGCAATGAGTCAAGTCGGGGCAGTCCACCACTCAGTGCGGCAACGCTCGGCGATCTGCGCGCCAAATTTCCCACCGCCGTCGTTTTGTGCATCGATCTCTCAGGCAGCTCTAAGGAAGAGACACTGGTCGCACAAACCCTGCTCAACAGCGCCGCCCAAAGCGTCCAACTGCACGATCTCTAGCATTCGGCCTTGTACAAGATCGCCAGCGCCTATTCATCGTCAGGCCAAGACGCGCCTGGGTCAGAGGATGCGTCGCCACGACGCCAAGCAGCGACCGCACCACCGACCCCTTGTGCTCCGTGCGTCGCGGCATAGCGTTGCCAGCCGCTACCCAGCCAAGCCATCGGATCGGCCTGCAGATCCGATGGTACGGTTCAATTCGTTCAGTTCCGGATCAATGTAGAACGCCTCATAGGCGGTCAATGTCGCGGCATGGAGCACGTCCTTGGCGGCGAACTGGCCGGCAGGAAGACGAAGAGCCCGCGATCACCGATCGCGGGCTCATGAGTTTGATCGGTCTAGGGATGATCTAGCGTCCCAGGATGATCTCCGGCCCCATCAGGGCGTAGGGCACCAGGGTCGAGAGCGCCGGTACATAGGTGACGATCACCAAGAAGATCAGTAACACCACAACAAAGGGGAGGGCGGCTCTGACCACTTGCACTAGACTCATTCCGGTAATGCCAGAGGTGACGAACAGGTTTAGTCCAATCGGCGGCGTCACCATGCCGATCTCCATATTGACCACCATGATGATGCCCAGATGGATCGGGTCGATCCCTAGTTCCATGGCGATGGGAAATACCACTGGCGCCACGATCAGCAGCAGACCCGAGGGCTCCATGAACTGGCCGCCAATCAACAACAGGATATTGACTGCGATCAGGAAAGTGAACCAGTTGAACCCGGCCCCTAGCATCCATTCGGTGATGGTCTGGGGAATACGTTCGGCGGTCAGCGTATGGGCGAACAGCAGGGCGTTGACGACGATGAACATCAGCATCACTGTGGTCTTGGCGCTATCGACCATAGCTTTGTTAGTGTCGCTATGGAACAGAGCCGATACAAAGCGCCGCCTGATCAGGCTTAGATTGTAGCCCCAGACCGGTAGACCCGACAAAAAGGTCAGCGGGCTGGGTTGCTGGCGGGCATAGGGATAGAAAAGCAGCACGACAATTGCCAGCATCACCCCGACCTGGGTGCGGGTCGCCGTGCCGATGCCGCCCAGAAAGAAGAAGGACGAGATCATCCACAATGCCAAGATCGCCAGGGCATAGACGCTGGCCTTGAACCCCACCAGGGTTCTAGCATCAGAACCTTCCGGCACCCAGGCTACGCCCTTGAGCGGGCCCATGTCGCGATAGACGAACAGCGCGACGAACACCGAATAGACTGCCGCCACGGAGGCGGCCTCGGTAGGGGTGAAGACCCCGCCATAAATGCCGCCAATGATGATGAGGATTAGGAACAGGCCCCAACCCGCATTCTTGCCGGCGATCATCACTTCGCCAAAACCCCGCCAGGGTTCACTAGGCAGATTGCGGCGGTGGGCGACGATGTAGATGGCGATCATCAGCATCAGTCCGGCTACCAGACCCGGCAGAATCCCGGCCAGGAACATCCGGCCCACCGAGACGTTGGTCGCGGTAGCATAGACCACCATGACGATTGAAGGCGGGATCAGAATGCCGAGCGTGCCCGCATTGGCGATGATGCCTGCAGAAAATTCCTTGGAATAGCCGACCTGCTGCATAGCCGCGATGGCAATGGTTCCAATGGCCACGACGGTGGCGGGCGAGGAGCCGGATAGGGCGGCAAACATCATACAGGCCAGCACCGAAGCCATGGCCAGGCCACCGCGGAAATGACCGACACTGGCGACGGCCAGACGGATGATGCGGCGCGCCACCCCGCCGGTCGACATGAAGGTCGAGGCCAGCACGAAGAAGGGAATGGCTAGCAAGGTATAGTTCTGCGACGCGGAAAAGAGCTGCAGCGCCACCGAGGACATGCTGTCGTTCGAAAACAGCGCAATGGTCATCACGCTCGACAAGCCCAGCGCCACGGCAATGGGGACGCCCATGAACAGCAGCGTCAGCACCATGATGAAAAGAATGATGGATTCCATGGTGCTAGTCCTTCACTACATCTTTGTTCTTGGCCACAAGGTCTTCCGCCTCGTGGCTGGCGATGATGTATTGGCGCTTGCCTGTCGCGATGTCGTAGGCCGCCTGCAGGCTGCGATAGGCAAACAGCGCTAGGCCGATGGGTAGGATCAGATAGGCGATCCAGCGCTGCACACGCTCTTGCAGGCCAAAACTGTCCTGTGCCCAGTCGGGATAGCGCAGATCGTCCAGCCCGATGCCGACCTTAAACATTTTGGCCCAATAGTCGATGGCGCCACCCTTGGCGTCGATGCCTAGCAATTGCAGCCAGTTGGCGTAGAGCAGGGTGAAGGCATAGATCACACAAGCCAGTGCGGCCACCACCGCCATTATGCGCGACAGGCGCGCCGGTAGCATGTTGAGCACGATGTCCACGCCCAGATGTGAGTTGATCTTGATCGCATAGCTCATGCCGAACAAGATCAGCCAGGCGAACAGGATGCGGGTGAATTCGAGCGCGCCGCCCCAGCCCAAGGCGAAGCCATAGCGCATCACCACTTGGGTGAAGCTGACCAGTGTCAGGGCTGCCATCAAAATGGCTAATGTGCCCTCTTCGAAGCGGGTGATGGCATTGGGCCAGCGCCGCTCAACTAAAAACAGCGCCCCGATGAGCACTGCAATCGTCACGACTATTTCTGTCATGCCGTCCTTCCCCTGATGGTGTGACTGCCAAAAAAATGGTCCGGAGCTCAATGGGCTCCGGACCAGGCGCCTTACATAGCGTTGGCAGCTTCTGCGGCTGCGATGTTTTCAGTACCGATGTCGTCTTCGAACTCGCTCCAAACGGGCTTCATGGCATCGACCCAGGCCTGACGCTGTTCGGCGGTCAGCTCGCGGATGACGCCGCCAGCATCGAGGATATTCTGGCGGTTGGCAGCTTCCCGAGCGGCAACGCTGTCATTGATTGACACGGTTACTTCCTCGGCAATGGTGAGGAACTGGTCGCGCACTTCGAGCTCAAGGCTATCAAGCCATTCGGTAGAGGTGACTAGCAGATAGGCCAGCAGCTGGTGATTGGTCTCGGTGATGCCGTCCTGCACCTCGAAGAACTTCTGGGTGTAGATGTTGGACCAGGTGTTTTCCTGACCATCGACAACTTTCGTCTGCAGGGCGCCGTACACTTCGGAGAAAGCCAGCTTCTGGGCCGAGCCGCCCATGGCGGCGATCATGCCTTCGGCTACGTCTGAAGTCTGGATACGGAATTTCAGGCCATTGCCATCCGATGGCAGCATTAAGGGCTTGTTAGCCGAGAACTGTTTGAGGCCCGAGGACCAGTAGCCAAGTCCGCGATAGCCAACGTCTTCGGTGGCGAGCAGCAGATCCTTGGCCGTATCGGTGGCAAAGAAGCGGCTAACGGCGTCCAGGTTAACAAACAGGAAGGGCAGATCGAACAGGCGATACTTGAGCGTATAGGCCTCGAACTTGGACAGTGAAGGTGCGGCGAGCTGGACGTCGCCGAGCAGCAGGGCTTCCATCACCTTGTCGTCGTCAAACAGGGTGGAGTTGGGGAACACTTCCATGCAGGCCACGCCGTTCATCTCGTCATTGACGCGCTGTGCTAACAGATTAGCCGCATCCCCTTTCGGATGGCCGGTGGCGGCCACAACGTGGGAAAACTTGATGACCATTTCGCCATCGTCGCACTGTGCTATTGCCGTCTGCGTGCCCAGCGCCATAGCGCCGATCGTCAAGGCGATTGCCAGAATTGACTTCATGTCTCTCTCACAAATCAATTGTCGTGATGCCTTGCTGGCACCTATCAGCAAACACTGACTCGCAGCCGCACACTAGAACAATCGGCAATCGGGCCAATTGCGGCACAATTGTGTAACTCGCGGTGAAAAATGGGGAGATTCGGTAACATTTGCGCAAATACGTGGGTAGATTTTGGAACAAATGGGGAGGGCTAAATCTGCTGCCCTCGCGTTCACCCGAAGTGATGTCGACTGACAATATCTTGCAATAGTAGCTGATCGGTGGTCATAGACCGATTTCC
>JALBVE010000066.1 GCA_025050575.1 Candidatus Devosia symbiotica | reverse complement strand
CAATCCAGCGAAATCGCACCACATACTGCCGTGTTGATGTTCAACATCGACTATTTCAAGCAGATCAACGATGAGCGCGGACACGGCGCCGACGACGCTGTCATCGGCCATTTCGGGGTCATCATGCAGCGCGGCGTCCGTGGCAGGGCATCATCGCCCGCATTGGCGATAAGGAGTTTTGTGCCGTCCTGTCCGACATGGGGCTGGAGGCCGCCTACGCCGTCGCCGAACGCATCCGCGCCGACTTTGTCGGCCACCCAGCGCAGCTGGTATCGGAAACCCTGCGGGCCACGGTAAGCACCGGCGTCGCGATCAGCGCGACTGGCGAGACCTTTTCGACTCTGCTCAGCCGCCCTGACGCGGCGCTATACGCGGCCAAGCGCAGCAGGCGCAATCGCGTCAACAGGGACGCATGACGCCACGCAACCTGATCAACTTGCCAGAGCCGCCCGCACCTTGCTGCTGGCCTTGCCGAAATCGATCCGGCTCGGATAATCGACCTTGAGCTGTCTGATTACCTTGCCCATGTCCTTGGGACCCTCGGCACCCGTCGCAGCAATGGTCGCTAGGATAGCGGCATCGACCTCGGCCTCGCTCAACCCCTTGGGCAAAAACTCGTTGAGAATGTCGATTTCTTCCTTCTCCACCGTCGCCAGGTTGGCGCGACCGGCCTGCGCATAGATGGCAAAGCTCTCTTCGCGCTGCTTCACTATCTTCTGCACGATCGTCAGAATCTCTTCATTGGTGGCAGGACCGCGATTCTCCTGGCGGATCGCGATATCCTTGTCCTTGATCGCCGCTGCAATCGCCCGCAGCGTTGCGGTGCGACACTGATCGCGGGCCTTCAACGCCGTCTTGAGGCTTTCGCCAAACTCTTCGCGCATGGGGTTTATCCTCTTGTTAAGCGTGTTTTCGGTCCCATATGGCACATTCGATCCGGACCGCCACTTGCGCCGCTGCGATCTGGCTTCTAATAGGAGGTCTCAATCGACATCGTCAGATGCGTGGTTAGGAAGAGTTCGGCACTTTTCCGACTATTGCCTGCGCGAGTACCTGAAACGAACTTTGGAAGCCCATCGTGACCAGCTGGCAGCAATCCCCCGCGACCGCAGTTCTGATTCTGGAAGACGGCACGCGTTTGGAAGGCCGCGGAATCGGCGCCGTCGGCCACGCGGCTGGCGAAGTCTGCTTTAACACCGCTATGACGGGCTACCAGGAAGTGTTGACCGATCCGTCCTATGCTAGACAGATCATCACCTTCACCTTCCCCCATATCGGCAATGTCGGCGCCAATGACGAAGACATCGAGACGGTTAACATGGCCGCTCCGTCGGGCGTCCGCGGCGTCGTTCTCAAAGCCAACATCACCAATCCGTCCAATTACCGCGCCGCTGAAAAACTCGATGCCTGGCTCAAGAAGCGCAACATCATTGGCATTACTGGCATCGACACACGCGCCCTGACCGCCCTAATCCGCGAGCATGGCATGCCCAATGGCGTCATCGCTCATGCCGAGGATGGCTATTTCCACGAGCCCTCGATTCTAACCGAACTCAAAGCCTTTCCCGGCCTTGAAGGCCTCGATCTGACCAAGGAAGTCACCACTATCCAAACCTATCACTGGGATCAGATTGGATGGACCTGGGACAAAGGCTATGGCACGCTCGAAGATCCCCAGTTCCACGTCGTGGCCATCGATTACGGAGCCAAGCGCAATATTCTGCGTTGCCTGGCCGATCAGGGTGCCAAGGTCACCGTGGTTCCCGCCACGGCAACGGCCGACGAAATTATGGCGCACCAGCCTGATGGTATTTTCCTATCCAACGGCCCCGGCGACCCGGCGGCAACCGGTGTCTATGCCGTGCCCACAATCAAGACGCTGATGCAGTCCAGCAAGCCGATCTTCGGCATCTGCCTGGGCCATCAATTGCTCGGTCTGGCGCTCGGCGCCGCCACCTCCAAGATGCATCAGGGCCATCATGGCGCCAATCATCCGGTCAAAGATCTGATCACTGGCAAGGTAGAAATCACCTCGATGAATCACGGCTTTTCTATCGACAAGGCAAGCCTGCCAACCGGTGTCACCGAGACCCATGTCTCGCTGTTCGATCAGTCCAACGCCGGTCTCAGCGTTGACGGCAAGCCGATCTTTTCAGTGCAATACCACCCCGAAGCTAGCCCCGGTCCGCGCGATAGCCACTACCTATTCACGCGCTTCCTCAACCGCGTCCGCACCCAGAAGGGTGTGGCGCTCAGGCCGGAATATGCCGCGCCAACGACCATCGCGGGATAATTGTCAGGATTTGCAAAAGGCGCCGTCAGGCGCCTTTTCTTTTAGAGGATCCGCACCACTTCGAGCTGCGGTATGCCCGCTACCTCGAAGCCGCGATCCTGTGCCATAATGCGCAGTCCCTCGCCGCCGAAATGCAGCACCATTGCCGTGATCATCGACGGCCCGATGGCGTAAAACGTCTCCTCCCTCACTAAGCCCGGCAGGCCGGCAATGCTCATCCGCCATAGCGGATGATCGGGCACCGACCCCATAAAGGCATTGCTAAACAGCAGCATCCCTTGATGGATGCGGTCGGGAAAGATGTGTTCGAGGTAATACCCCCAATCATATCCCAGACCCTGGTGTAGCTGATCGGTGGTCATAGACCGATTTCCGGTAGGGTCGGGTTGCTCACACCAACCTGATACTGGAAGGATCACCGATGACCAATGCAATGGTGAACCTGCGCACGCTGGTATGAAGAAGACCCCTGACGCCGATATTCTGCGTGAGATGATCGGCTTTGCCGCGGAACCGCTGATGGAGCTGCAGGTCATAGACAGCTTCGAACGCGGCCTCGATCTGGCTGAGGTACCGGGCTTATGCGAAAGGCTGCGTGGCAAGGTTGGCTATCTCGAAGGCATCGACATTTCTGCTGCCATGATCGCGGAGACTGCCCGCAAAGGCATTTATGATCGCCTGGACACGGCCGAACTGGTGGCGGCATTCAATGGGCGGCGGGCCGACGCCGGCCTGGTGACGGCGGCAGATGTGTTCATCTATTGCGGTGCATTGCAGCCGGTTCTGGCGGCCTTGGTGCTGGTCTTGCGACCGGGTGAGATTGTGACATTTTCGCTTGAAGCCCATGACGGCGAGGAGGCTCTGTTCGTGCGTCCCTCGCTGCGCTATGCGCATGGAATCAATGCCACACGCGATGCATTGGTTTTGACAGGACTGGACATGCTGCGCTTTGAAACCGTGGTGATACGGTTTGATCGCGGCGCGCCGATCAATGGTATGCTGGTGGTGGCACGCAAGCTGCTCGTTGATGCCAGCGCGGCCAATGACAGTTCTGATGCGGGTGAGGATGTCGCAGCCTAGGCGATAGGCAGGACAGGGCGAAGCGGTTAGGCTGTTCTGCCTCCCCAATGGGACTTGCCATGAATGCGATCCGCTACGATTTTCGTTCCGATACCGTCAATCAGCTTGAGCAGCGCATGGCGAGCTTGCTGGGCAAGGACGGCAGCGCTCTATGTGCCCTCAGGCACCCAATCCAATCTGCTGGCCCTTATGAACCACTTTGGACGCGGCGATGAGTTCATTGCTGGGCAAAAGGCCCATCTCTATGTCAATGAGGCCGGTGGCGCCGCAATACTGGGCTCGATCCAGCCGCAGCCGATTGCCCACCAGGCTGACGGCACGATGGATCTGGGTGATATCGAAAGCGCTATCAAGCCGAACGATAGCCATTTGGCCCGCACAAAAGTCGTTGCGCTGGAGAATACTTTTGGTGACAGAGTCCCGCCCGTGGCCTATATGGCGCAGGTCGCCGAGATTGCTCAGCGCCGTGGGCTGGGTCTGCATCTGGACGGTGCCGTGCCTTCAATGCCTGCGCGGCGCTAGGAATCGATATTGAATCATTTGTGGCACTCTTCGACAGCGTGTCGGTCTGTGTGTCTAAGGGATTGAGCGCCCCGGTCGGCTCGATGCTGAGCGGTCGGCAGGATCTGATCGATACGGCGCGCCGCTATCGCAAGATACTGGGGGAAGCGGGGTGCGCCAGTCCGGCATTCTGGCGGCAGCGGAATTATATGCACTCGATCATAATATCGGGCGATTGGCCGATGACCATCGGCAGGCAAAACGGCTTGCCGACGGACTGGGGCAATTTCCGGCGCTCACTGTTACCGTACCCGACACCAATATTGTGTTTGTCGGGGCTGCCGCCGACATTGCCCTGGCCTTTGGTGCGGATCTGGCCACTTGCGGCATTGGCATTATTGATATCTACAGCCAGCAGCGTTAGGTTATCCACCTCGATATCGAGGATAACGGGGTGGATGATGCGCTAACAGCGGTACAGCAGTTTTTTTCAGCTGAGCAACAGCTTGCTGCCAACGGCGGTGAGCACCAGACCGAGCAGGATGCGCAGCACGTTCTCGTTGAAGCGTGGGGCGAAGTGGCTGGTGATCAAAATGCCGGGGATGGAGCCAATCAGCAGGGACGCCAACATCTGTCCGTCGATCGAGCCGATCGCCCAATGGCTCATGCCAGCGACTAGCGTGAGGGGGACCGCATGGGCAATGTCCGAGCCGATAATGCGCACGATCGGCAATTTTGGGTAAAGCGGCATCAGCGCCACAACGCCAATTGCACCGGCACCCACCGAGGTTATCGAGACGAGAACGCCGATGATCAGGCCGGTCAATATGGTCAGTATTGCCTGCCATTTCTTGGACAATTCGGGTCGGCTGGCGGCAAATTTGGCTAGTTGTGGGCGTAGGAACATGCTGAGTGCCGTGAGCAGCAGCACGAATCCCAGAACCAGCGAGATGGCGTGCTGCACTTCCAAGTTCTGGACGTCTCTCTGGGAGAGCAGCCAAACGGTAACAATAGTGGCCGGGACGCTGCCGGAGGCCAACAGGCCCACTACACACCAATTGATGGCATGATTGAAGCCGTGCGCAATTGTCCCGGCAGATTTGGTGGCCGCCGCATATAGCAAGTCGGTGCCGACTGCCGTCGCCGGGTGAACGCCAAACAGCAGAATCAGGAGCGGTGTCATCAGCGATCCGCCGCCAACGCCGGTCAGTCCGACAATTGCGCCGACCACAAGACCAGACAGCGCATAGAGCGGATTAATAAAGCTCAGAAATGACATGGAATCCTCAACCGTCACAATCGCACCAGCCTATCACATTGGTAAATCGGTGTTTGGGTTAAAAGGGAAATCGGATTTCGTCACGGCTGCCGGGCGAAGAAACTTGATCCTCCTGGCATCGCTTTGGTGAACTGGCGAGCGGCGCAAGTCGCGGCTGAAATACCCTACCGTAGGTTTCCACTGGAATAGATCAAGCGAGGTGGACAACGCTCGTGGCAGCCATGGATTTTAATCTGTAGATCACACTGGCAGTTTGGCTGCTGCCCGTCCGTATGGTTAAGCGCTGTGCTCAGACAACAAAAAAGGCATCCCCACTTTCGTGGGAACGCCTTTTTCGTTTTGGGTCTTGTTGCGATCAGTTGGCGAAGTAGCTCTGTAGCGGCCGCACGGTCAGATTACCCTTTTGCAGGGCGATGATGCCTTCCACCGCGGCAAGGGCGCCGTTGATTGTGGTGTAATAGGGGATCTTGGCGAGCAGGGCCGTACGGCGAATGTCGCGGCTATCGCTAATCGACTTCATGCCGTCGGTGGTATTGATCACCAATTGCACGCCGCCATTCTTCATCGAATCCACGATATGGGGCCGGCCTTCGAGCACCTTGTTGATCTTGGTGGCCGCAACGCCATTCTCCACGAGATATCTCTGGGTGCCGCCAGTGGCGATGATAGTGAACCCGCTTTCAACGAGATGGCGCGCCATGTCAACGATATACTGCTTGTCCTCATCGCGGACCGAGATGAACACCGCACCGCTTGAAGAAACCTTGGAGCCAGCGCCCATTTGCGACTTGGCAAAGGCCATGGCGAAGTTGGTATCGAGGCCTATGACCTCGCCGGTCGACTTCATTTCGGGGCCCAGCACCGTATCTACGCCGGGGAAGCGGTTGAACGGGAATACGGCTTCCTTGACGGCGATGTGCTTGAAGGTCTTTTCCATCAGACCAAAGCTGGCCAGGCTTTCGCCGGCCATGATGCGGCTAGCAATCTTGGCGATGGGCTGTCCGATCACCTTGGCGACAAAGGGGACAGTGCGGGAGGCGCGCGGGTTAACCTCAAGCAGATAGATGATGCCGTCCTTGAGCGCGTACTGCACATTCATCAGACCGCCAACCTTGAGCGCAAAGGCGAGCTCGGCGGTCTGACGCTTGAGTTCGGCCATTACCTCTGGGCTCAGATGCTGTGGAGGCAGGGAGCAGGCGCTGTCGCCCGAATGAATGCCAGCTTCTTCAATATGCTCCATGATGCCAGCGACAAACACATCCTTGCCGTCGCACAGCGCGTCCACGTCGATTTCAGTGGCGCCGGACAGGTAGGCATCAAACAGCAGCGGATTGTCGGACAGGACCGAGTTGATCTGACCGGTTTTGTCATTGGGGTAGCGCAGCATGATATGCGGCGGCACCAGGCCCGTCAGGGTGTCCTGCACATAGCGTTCGAATTCACTCGAGGAGTGAACAATGGCCATAGCGCGGCCGCCCAGCACGTAGGATGGCCGGATAACCAGCGGATAGCTCAGGCGCTCAGCGACGATGCGGGCCTGTTCTAGGGAATAGGCGATACTGTTCTTGGGCTGGGTCAGTTCGAGCCGATTGAGCAGTTTAGAAAACTGATCGCGGTCTTCGGCCAGGTCGATGGCGTCTGGCTGGGTGCCCAGGATCGGGACGCCGGCCTTCTGGACGGCTTCGGCCAGGTTGAGCGGGGTTTGACCGCCAAACTGGACGATGACGCCGTGCAGCGTGCCATTCTGCTTTTCGCGCTCGAGAATTTCGATGACGTCTTCTTCGGTCAGGGGTTCAAAATAGAGGCGATCGGAGGTGTCGTAGTCGGTCGACACGGTCTCTGGATTGCAATTGATCATGATGGTTTCGTAGCCTGCATCGGCTAGCGCAAAAGCGGCATGGCAGCAGCAATAATCAAACTCGATACCCTGACCGATGCGGTTGGGACCACCACCAAGAATGACCACCTTCTTGCGGTCGGACGGCTTGGCCTCATCGGCGACGGCGCCAGCGAAGGGCGCTTCATAGGTCGAATACATATAGGCCGTCGGCGAGGCGAATTCGGCAGCCGAGGTGTCGATGCGCTTGTAGGCCGGCCGCACGTCGAGCGAATGGCGCAGCTTGCGCACATCAGAGGCCTTGATATTGGCGAGCTGAGCCAGGCGGGGATCGGAAAAGCCCATGGCCTTGAGCGCGCGCAGATTGACCGCGTCCTGGGGCAGGCCGAACTCGTGGACCTTGGCTTCCAAGTCGATGATGCCCTGCATCTGCTCAAGGAACCAGGGGTCGATCTTGCAGACTTCGTGGATGTCTTCCAGGCTCATGCCCAGCCGCATGGCCTCGGCCACGTGCAGCAGGCGATCAGGGGTTGGCGTGCCAAGAGCGGCCTTGATGGCATTCTTGTCTTCTCCTTCGTCCAGGCCTGGAATGCCGATTTCGTTGAGCCCCGTCAGGCCGATTTCGAGCGAGCGTAGGGCCTTTTGCAGGCTTTCCTGGAAGGTGCGACCAATGGCCATGGCTTCGCCAACCGACTTCATGGACGTGGTCAGGCGATTCTCGGCGCCGGGAAATTTTTCGAAGGCAAAGCGCGGAATCTTGACAACGACATAGTCGATGGTGGGTTCGAACGAGGCGGGAGTCATGCCCCCGGTAATGTCATTGTCCAGCTCATCGAGCGTATAGCCAACCGCCAGCCGGGCGGCGACTTTGGCGATAGGGAAACCGGTTGCCTTACTAGCCAACGCCGAGGAGCGCGAGACGCGCGGGTTCATTTCAATTACCACCATGCGGCCATCGGCCGGGTTGATGCCGAACTGTACATTGGAGCCGCCGGTCTCGACGCCGATCTCGCGCAGCACAGCCAGGCTGGCGTCACGCATGATCTGGTATTCCTTGTCAGTCAGTGTCAGGGCCGGCGCGACAGTGATAGAGTCGCCGGTGTGGACACCCACTGGATCGATGTTCTCGATCGAGCAAATGATGATGCAGTTGTCCTTCTTGTCGCGAACGACTTCCATCTCGTACTCTTTCCAGCCGAGTACGCTTTCCTCGATCAGCACTTCATTGGTCGGGCTGGCATCGACGCCGCTCTCGACGATAGCAAGGTACTCTTCGCGGTTATAGGCAATACCGCCGCCAGTGCCGCCCAGGGTGAAGCTGGGCCGGATGATGCAGGGCAAGCCGATGACTTCGAGGGCCTGCAGCGCCTCGATGGTGTTATGCGCCAGCATGGACTGCGGGGTTTTTAGCCCGATCTTCTTCATCGCGTCACGGAACAGTTCGCGGTCTTCGGCCTTGTCGATGGCTTCGGCGGTGGCGCCAATCATCTCGACACCGAATTTTTCCAGAATGCCCATCTTGCGCAGGCTGAGGGCGCAGTTCAGCGCCGTCTGCCCGCCCATGGTGGGGAGCAGCGCGTCGGGGCGCTCCTTCTCGATGATCTTGGCGACCACTTTGGG
Organism: Candidatus Devosia symbiotica; assembly: GCA_025050575.1. Lineage (GTDB taxonomy): Bacteria > Pseudomonadota > Alphaproteobacteria > Rhizobiales > Devosiaceae > Devosia > Devosia symbiotica. The sequence goes on along the minus strand of JALBVE010000066.1, from coordinate 445 downwards.
GGTGATGGGTTCCATATAGGTGGCGTCGGCCAGATCGGGATCGGTCATTATCGTGGCTGGATTGGAGTTCACCAGGATAATGCGATAGCCCTCTTCTTTGAGCGCCTTGCAGGCCTGGGTGCCGGAATAATCGAATTCGCAGGCCTGCCCGATAATGATCGGGCCCGCACCGATGATGAGGATGGATTTGATATCGGTACGTTTTGGCATGGTGCTCGCTCGGCTCCTGGACGCAGGGGGCCGGGCGGGAAGAATCACTCGGCACTCAGGCCACCCGCACCAGTCGCGCACGACAACTGGACGTTGCGGCGCTTGGGGAAGGCTTGGTCGGGGTGGTTAAGTGGGCTGTCTAATGGAGAAGGACGCGAAAGGGAAGGGGTGGAGTTTGATCGTTTCACCCATGGCGCTCGCCAGCGTGTCGCGCAGATGTCGCTTCATTTCCTTT
>JALBVE010000065.1 GCA_025050575.1 Candidatus Devosia symbiotica | reverse complement strand
CCTTCTTCTGCGCGTCCCGTTTGGCTCGTGCATCCGCGATGCGCGCGTCACCAGGTAGCTTCCTAGGGCAAGTAACTTTTGTTTGCCACCGTACCGGCAGGCCAACCGCCACAATTTTGAGCTACCCTCGGTAATCCAGAGCTGCAAGCCGCCCCCATCGGATAGCTTCTGTAGCTTCCTAGATCCTTTTGCGGTTTCCACCTGTCTTGCGTTTAGCGCCACGACCGATCTCCCCTCTCTATTGGTAGCTCGATACCATAGGGCCTAATGTACCAACACCAGTACCAACAGGTTTGCCGGATTGTGGCAATCACCTGCGGACGCGTGCGGACGACAACACTAAGCTGTGTTAAAGCTTCGCTGTCCGTACAGATACATGCGGACGCCCGCGGAAAGGGAAGTGGTGCCCGGGACCGGAATCGAACCAGTGACACGCGGATTTTCAATCCGCTGCTCTACCAACTGAGCTACCCGGGCAAGTGGGCGGAAGATCAGCCCGGCTCAAAGCCATGATCTTTATAGGGGGTGAGTTTTTGCCCTGCAAGGGCGAAAAACGCCTGTGGAAAGGAGATTGAGCGATAGTTGGCAAAGCAGCATGGCAGCATGGCGTTGCAAACGCCGGCGCGATGTGCGAAAGCCCTTAAAATTCGTCGTCGGGGTCGTAATCAGGGATAGAATTGGTGTCCTCGGATATTGGCTCGTCATTGCGCGCGGGGATGACGTAGCTGCCGGTGAGCCATCGGTTGAGATCGACATCGGCGCAGCGCTTGGAACAGAAGGGTTTGAAGGCCTCGACGCTGGGCTTGCGGCAAATCGGGCACTGGCGCGCCGGGCTAGGGCGATCGTTCATCAGACGCCCAACAGGGTGGACTGGTTGAGCCAGTTGAAGTGGACCGGATAGCCCTCTCCAGCCAGGAGCTGTGCGGTTTCCATCAAAGGCAGGCCGACCACGCTGGAGTAAGAGCCCGAGAGCTTGACGACGAAGGCACCGGCAATGCCCTGGATGGCATAGCCACCAGCCTTGCCGCGCCACTCGACGCTGGCCAGATAAGCTTCCATCTCACGGGTGGAGAGGCGCTTGAAACGAATACGAGTCTCCACCAGGCGCTGCCGCTTGGCGCCCAAGGGGGTCAGCACCGTCAGGCTGGTATAGACGCGGTGTGCGCGCCCCGAAAGCAGGGCCAGGCATTGGCTGGCCTCTTCCATAGTTTCGGCTTTGGGCAGGATGCGTCGGCCAACGGCGACAACCGTGTCGACCCCAAGCACGAGCGAGCCCGCGCCAAAGCCGGCAGAGCGGGCTTTGTGCTGGGCGGTCAGTGCCTTGAGATCGGCCAATCGCTGCGCCAGCTTGCGTGGCAGCTCACCCTTTTCGGGGGTCTCGTCGACATGAGCGGGTATCAGGTGCTCGGGTTCAATGCCGATCTGATTGAGCAGGGCCAGCCGGCGTGGCGAGGCGGAGGCCAGGATCAGATCCGGACAGTTGGCCATCTTGTTCGCTCTATTTGAAGCGGTAGGTGATGCGGCCCTTGGTTAGATCGTAGGGCGTCATTTCGCATAGGACCTTGTCTCCGGCGAGTACGCGGATGCGATTCTTGCGCATGCGACCAGCGGTGTGGGCGATGATCTCGTGTTCGTTTTCCAACTTAACCAGAAAGGTCGCATTGGGAAGCAATTCCACTACTACGCCCGGAAATTCGAGCACTTCTTCCTTTGCCATACTGTCTCCAGATAAGACCCCGCGGAACTCGGAATGACGTGCCAGGGGTCGGAAATTGCGCGGAACCTACTTCAATTCAATGGGTTTGTGAACCATCGAAAACCAGTGACTCCAGGCGGTCCCGAATGCGCCTGGAAAGCGTGTCGCGCAAAGCCCTATAGGCGCTCAAGACAACCTCACGATTGCCCTCGACTAAAGAGGGGTCAGCGACTTCCCACCGCTCGACAGCACCGGCCTCAAGATCCTTGCGGGCAACGGCCTTGGGCGCGTCATCGGACAGGCAGATCAGCAGATCAAAATGGTTAGCGACCAGTTCGTCCAGAATATGGGGCGTGTGCACGCTCATATCAATGCCGACCTCTTCCATGACCTGATGGACGAATTGATCGACCTTGCCGCCATTGACGCCAACCGAGCGGGCAATGATACGACCGGGAAACGCCTTGCGGGCAAGTGCGGCAGCGATAGGTGATCGCACCGCATTCATCGAACAGACAAAGAGCACGATGGGCAGTTTGGACGTGCTTTCATCAATCCGGCTAGCATAGGGCTGGACGGCGCAGATCAGCGTGAACAGGCGCCTTGCGGTGTTCAGATCGATGATCAGCTTATTATCGAGCCGAATACGGAGCAGCTTGGCAGCCTCATTGTGCAGGCCACGACGGGCCATGTCGACAGTCTCGATCTGGAAGGGCTGGGCAGAGCGAATGGCCTCATAATAGGCGTCGCGAATGCGGAAATAATCGCGGATCAACCGACGGAACGGGGTTAACGAAAGGTAGTGCGCCGCGATGGGCTGAAAGGTGTCCGGGTTGCGCACATCGAGCACAATGGAATTGCCGATAATGGAGATATGTAAGGCAAACGGACCCGTGGCGCTGACGCGGGCGGGACGGAAGCTATTGTCCTCGAGCAGGTCGTAAATAGCGATGCGCCATTCGTGCACTTCGTCGGGATTGATCGAGGTAATGGTGTTAGGATCGAGCGTGACTGTGACCAGGCGATCGGTCTGGTCGGAGTCGATTTTGGCGAGACTAGTGTCTGTGCCCATCGCCATGTTCAACGATTGAGCCGGATAAAAATCGAGCGACCTTGCCCATCAAGCGCCTCAACTCCAGCCAGAATCACTGCAGCCTCCGACAGCGCGGACAGTGACGCGGGATCGCAGCCCAGAATAGAGATTCGCTTCATGAAATCGAGCACGCCGAGTCCCGAGGCAAACTGCGCCGAACGCGCGGTGGGCAGGACGTGATTGGAGCCATCGACATAATCGCCGATTGCTTCGGGGATATAATGCCCGAGGCAGATCGCACCGGCGTGACGAATGGACGATGAAAAGCCCTGCGGGTCGTTGATGGCCAGCTCGACATGGCGGGTCGTTGATGGCCAGCTCGACATGTTCGGAAGCGATGCGATTGGCCAGGGAGGCAGCCTCATCCAGCGAACTCACCGTGATAATGACGCCAAACTCATCCCAGCCTTGACGGGCAATCTCTTCACTTGGGGAGCAGGGCGAGTTGCCAATCGACCTCGGCCGCCACGGTGTCGGCGAAGCCCTTTTCGGTGGCCACCAAAATGGACTGGGCTCCTGCCCCGTGCTCGGCCTGGGCAATCAGATCGGCGGCAACCCAAGTCGGATTGGCCGAACCATCGGCGATGACCAGCACTTCGGACGGGCCAGCGATCATATCAATGCCGACCTGGCCAAAGACCTGGCGTTTGGCGGTCGCGACATAGGCATTGCCGGGGCTGACGACCTTGTCAACCTTGGCTATTGCAGCAGTGCCGTACGCGAGCGCGGCAATAGCCTGAGCCCCGCCAATGTGGTAGATGTCGGTAACGCCGACAATCTGGGCGGCCAACAGAATGGCCGGATTGATTTCACTATTGGGCGTGGGCACGACCATGGCAATGCGCTCGACGCCGGCAACCCTGGTGGGCACGGTGTTTATCAACACCGAAGGTGGATAAGAGGCCAGGCCGCCTGGCACATAGATGCCGAAGGCATCTACCGAAGTCCAGCGAGTGCCCAGCGTGACGCCGAGATGATCGGTATAAACCTGATCCTTGGGCTTCTGTTTGTCGTGGTGCGACCAGATGCGATCACGGGCGGTTTGCAGCGCGCCGCGGATGGCGTCGAGGACGCTGGCGGCCGCGCTGGCGATTTCGGCCGCTGAGATGCGCAAGCTGTCGAGCGCCGCATTGGAACAGTCAAACTTGTTGGTCAGCTCTACGCCGGCAGCATCACCGTGGCGGCGCACATCGTCGATAATGGCGGCCACGACGTTGTTGACGTCGTGACTTGACCCCCGCTTGTCCTCGAGCAAGTGGACGAAGCGCAGCTCAAAATCGGGATCCGCGCTATCGAGCGGATAGGCATCAGTCGTCCTTAGTCGAGTTAGGAAGCAGGTTTGGACGCAACAGCTCAGGCGGCGCCGAGATCGCTGAACTAGGCCTCCAGGCATTCAACACCAAGACGTATAGTGCCGCCTCCTGCAAAACTGAGTTCAATGATGCTGGTTGGCCCGTCAATGGCGGTGAAGGTGATGGCGAGCAGTTCCAGGACCCCATCGGGTGCGCTCGGATCATAACTCGCTAGTGACAGCCGATTGCACGGCATCAAAATGCAGGGCGGTACGTTTGCGCATGCCCTTGTCGCGGCATGTCTTGTCCGATTCCCAGTCAAACCGGTTCATCAGCAGCGCAAAGCGGCGGTCGGCGCGGGCATAGCCCATATCGGCGACACGCACGACGGCGTCCTGCACATGGGCGGAAATAACTTCGAGGTCTTCTGTATCGAGCGCGAGGAGCTTCAGGTCGGTCATGGATGGTCGATCTTTGGGTTGGAAGGACCGTATCTGGTCACGCCGCCTCCGATCTACAAGTTTGGCAGCTCTTGGGCAATGCGGGCGCGGCAAAAAGGCCAGGCCCCGACAGCGCTCTGCAAAACTTCTTGCTAATGACTGACAAGTCAGTTACCAACTATGAAGAATCTAAGACCGTCATGCCCGAAGAGCTCAAGAAGTTCCGCCGAAGCGTGGCCCGATGAGGTACTCGACGCTGCGCTGACGGTCTTTGTGGAAAAAGGTTTTGCAGCGCGCAAGGCGGCACAGGCGCAGGTCAATCAGCTAACCGCCCAGGTTGAAGTCGCCGAACTGCCGGCGCGCAATGCCAAGCAAGTGGCGGTAGAAGTCAATCTAATCGCAGCCGAGGCTGACGCCCGTCGGGATGCTCTGGATCTTGCCGATCGTCAGATCAAAGCACCAATTGATGGCCTGGTTGGTGCCTGTTCTTTAACTACCGGAGAGATAGCGGGCGCTACGCCCGTGGCGTCGATGCTTGCCGGCTAGGGCACTCAAGGCGCGGTTCTTTGTGCCCGAGACCGATCAGGCCGCGCTGGTACTGGGCGCTGACATCACGGTAAGCTGCGACGGCTGCGCGACCATGAACGCAAAGATCACCTATCTAGCGGCCCAGTCGCAGACGACGTCGGTGATCTATTCGCGCCAGAAACGCGGCCGGCTGGCTTATCCGGTGGAGGCTGAACTTGTCGCGCCCGACACGCTGCAACCGGGGTCACCGGTAATAGTGATGCGATGACGGATGGTCCGGTTATCAATGTGCGTGGGCTGACCAAATAGTTTGGCGACAAGGTGGTAGTAGACCATTTTGACATCACCGTGCCGCGCGGCGCGATCTATGGCTTTCTCGGTCCCAATGGCTCGGGCAAGACCACGACCATTCGCATGCTGTGCGGCCTGCTGCTAGCCGACGCGGGAGAAGACACTTGCCTTAGCTTTGACGTGCGCAAGCAGGCCAGCGAGATCAAGAAGCAGGTCGGCTATATAACGCAGAAATTCAGCCTCTATGAGGATCTGTCGATCTGCGAAAATCTCGATTTTGTGGCCCGGATATATGGGGTCAAGAAGCGTAAGGACCGGGCGACCAAGATACTGGCCGATCTCGGATTGGCGGACCGCGCCCGGCAATTGGCGGGGACGCTGTTGGGCGGCTGGAAACAGCGTCTGGCCCTGGTGGCGCGCCTGATCCACGATCCGAAACTGCTGCTTGACGAACTGACTGCTGGCGTCGACCTTAAGGCGCGAGGAGATTTCTGGGACGAGGCCTTGCACTTGAGCAAGGCGGGAGTCACCGTGCTGGTTTCGACCCACTATATAGACGAAGCCATACAGTGCGATTTCATCACCTATATCGCCTATGGCAAAAAGCTGATTGATGGACTAGCCACCAGCATTCTCATCCCGGCAGGACTAACCACCTAGCGGGCCGAAGGTCCCAGACTCTCGGCGCTGGAAGCCAGCACTGGCCGATCAGCTGGGCGTGGCGCAAATTGCCAGCTTCAGCTCAAGCCTGCAGGTATCTGGCACTGATGCCGATCAATTGGAAGCCACGGTCCGGCACTTTGAGGCCAACGGCCAGCAGCACTGGAGCCTGTAACCGGCAGGGTTGGAAGAGGTATTCATCTATCTAATGGCCAGAGCACAGGACAATTTCTCGCGGGACGCGGCATGAGCTGGTTTTCCCCATCCTGGTTTTTGGCGGTATTGACCAAGGAATTCATCCAAATGCGGCGGGATCGCGTCACCAGCGCTATGATGATTGGATTGCCAATTGTCTAGTTGATGCTGTTTAGCTTTGCCATCAATGCCGACCCGTGCCATCTGCCAACGCTAGTCAAGCTCAATGATGACGGGCCAGTGGTGCGCGTGATACTGATCGGCATGAAAACGTCGGGCTATTTCGACTTTATTGGCGTGATGCATGACCCGGCTGAAGGCGAGGAATGCATTGCGGCGGAGCATGGCCAGCTTCTTGGTGATGATCCCAGCCGATTTTGAGCGCGATGTGGTGTGTGGCCAGCACCCTGATATCCTGATCGCGGCCGATACCTCTGACCCTGCCGCTATGTGGGGGCTGCGGCGGCGCTGAGCGGTATCGTCAATGGTGCGGTGACGCAGACCCTGACTAGCCCCTTGATCAGCATAGCAGGGTCCCCTGCCCCATTTGGCGTGATCGCGCACCGCCAATATAACCCCGAGGGCAAGACCTCGACCAATATCGTGCCGAGGCTGCTGGCGATCATCCTGTCGATGACAATGGTGATGATCACCGCGGTGGCCATCGTCAAGGAGCGCGAACGTGGCACCATGGAAATGGTGATTTCCACGCCCGTCAAACCGCTTGAAATGATGCTGGGCAAGATACTGCCCTATGTATTTGTGGGCTATGTGCAGACAGCCGTGTTTCTGGTAGCGGTGTTTGTGGTGTTTAGTGCGCCATTCGAAGGCAGCTTTTTGGTCTTTTTCATCGGCTTCAGCCTGTTCATCCTGGGCAATCTAGCGCTGGGATTCCTGATCTCCACGCTGGCGCGCAGCCAGATGCAGGCGATGCAACTGAGCTTTTTGACCATTCTATCGTCGATTTTATTCTCTGGCTTCATGTTTCCGTTTGCAGGCATGCCGAGCTGGGCCCAGGTGCTGGGCACGGGCGTACCAGCCACTCATTTTATCCGATTGGTGCGCATGGTGATGCTGAAGGGGCTGACAGCAGTGATGTTAGTGGCCAGTTTGCTGCGCTGGCAGTCATCGTGGGCGTATTCTCGCTGTTAGTAATGTTGCGTTATCGGCAGACGCTGGACTAGCAGCGTCTGCCCGCAACTCGGGCTAGCTCAGCCGGCAATGCGCTCGATTTCGGCGCCGCAACGACTGAGCTTGTCTTCGAGCCCTTCAAAACCGCGATCAAGGTGGTAGATGCGGTTGACGATGGTTTCCCCCTTGGCAGCCAGGCCGGCGATGACCAGCGACACCGATGCGCGCAGGTCGGTCGCCATTACCTGGGCACCCTTGAGCTGGTTCTTACCCCAAATGGTCGCCACCTGACCATCCACGGCAATATCAGCGCCGAAACGGATCAGCTCGGCGACGTGCATATAGCGGTTTTCAAAAATGGTTTCGCGGATATGGCTGGTGCCCGAACTCATTGTCATCAGCGCCATGAACTGGGCCTGAAGATCAGTGGGGAAGCCAGGAAACGGATCGGTTTCAATATCGACCGGCAGAATGGCGCCACCATGGCACTGCACGCGCAGACCGCCAGATTCGGCGGTGAGGCTGACACCGGTGCGGGCCAGAATATCGAGCGCGGCCTGCAAATGCTTTGTACGAGCACCTCGGAGCAGCACATTGCCCCCGGTCATGGCCGTGGCGATGGCGAAGGTGCCCGTTTCTATACGGTCGGGAATCACATCGACCATTGCGCCATGCAGGCGCTCAACGCCCTCAATGGTCAGCGTCCGGGTCCCGATGCCCGAGATCCTGGCGCCCATGGCAACCAGACATTCGGCAACATTGGTAATTTCGGGTTCCTGGGCGGCGTTTTCGATCACCGTGGCGCCACAGGCTAGGGTGGCGGCCATCAGAATGGTGTGGGTAGCCCCAACCGAGACCTTGGGGAAGGCGATCGTTGTGCCGACAAGTCCGCCCTTGGGCGCCTTGGCAATGACATAGCCTTCATCAATGTCGATCTCGGCGCCTAGCAGCTTCAGACCAAACAGGAACAGGTCGACCGGCCGGGTGCCGATGGCGCAGCCGCCGGGAAGGGAAACGCGGGCTTCATGGCAACGGGCCAGCAGCGGGCCGATAACCCAGAAGCTAGCTCGCATTTTGGAGACCAGATCATAGGGCGCGGTGGTATCGACGATATCGGCGGCGTGAAAGGTCATGCGCTGGCCGACCATGTCGTCTTCGCCGCAGTGATGGCCATGCACGGCAATATCGACGCCATGGTTTTCTAGAATGCGCTCGAGCTGCTTGACATCGGCCAGGCGCGGCACATTCTGCAAGATAACCGACTCATCGGTCAGCAGCGAGGCAATCATCAGGGGCAAGGCGGCATTCTTGGCACCCGAAATGGCGATTTCGCCATTGAGTGCGTTGCCACCGATCAAACGGATACGATCCATAGTCTAGTCGTCCTATATGGCGGGCTGGTCCCCTTTCTACGTGGGGAGGGAGATAGTCCAAGTCCTAGTTGCCATGTAAGCCAGACTCGCCGCTCTCAGCGTTGAAGAATTCGATAGTCGTCCGAAATTGGTTTACGGTTTCTTCACCGCGACTACCTCGGATGCCGATTGGGGTTTGAGCGCCTGACATTCGGAATCGGAACGCGCCTTCGCCTGACCCTTGCGGCGCTTGAGATTCTCGCGGAGCTTTGCGGCCAATCTTTGCTCACGAATGGTTGCTTGTTGAGTTTTGCTCATGGGCCGAGTTGGATTCGGGTTGGTGTTGCGGGCGGTGACGGGCGTTTTTTGCCTTGCGTCGAGCCAGACCCTATGGCAGTAGAGCCCCCGTCGCGCCAAGCACACCAGCCGCGTCGCACGTGCTGCCGTAGCTCAGTGGTAGAGCACCCCCTTGGTAAGGGGGAGGCCGACAGTTCAATCCTGTCCGGCAGCACCATTGTTCCAAACAAATTTAACTCCTTACGAAAATAGGAGGTTCTCCGACTGCGTCGCCATATGCCAGAACAGTTCTGATACTGCATTTATATCAATGTTTTCAACAACTTAGCGTTGGCATGCTGCCCTGCCAGCACAAAGCTGGCGCAGCAGCACACCATAGAAATTCTGAGGTGGTGACGATTTGAGCGACGATCCAAAGGCA
>JALBVE010000064.1 GCA_025050575.1 Candidatus Devosia symbiotica | reverse complement strand
GGGCGGGGTTGGGGGGGATGGCGTTTTTTGGCGGACTCGACATAACGTTGATCTGTTGTGGTGCCTGACAGGGTTAGGTCACGCATGGCAAACGATAGTGCGGCCTAGTCAAAACCGGCGTGTTGCACGGCAGCGGTGCTCTGGGCAGACACGTCATTGGCAATATCGGTCGCGCCCATGGCCAGACAAAGCGTCGATACAACCAAGACTGCGACAAGCCATGGCACAACCCATTTGAGGAGGCCCCTAATCATTCCTGCTCCTGATGAGGTGGCCGCATTTGCTGCAAAGCTAGCGCATTTCGAAGCCCGAGGAAACGACAATTGGGGGCGTAAGCCTTTGTCTATAATGAAGTTTTTAAAATCTGACCCGCGTATGGCGTGCACGACGCTTCAATGGCACAGAATTAGAGGGCCGTTGCGGCAATTAGGCTGGGTCGTCCATGATCCAGAAAGTAGAAAGGCCCAGCGTGAGCCGGGCCTTTGCATATTCAAAGTATGATCAAAGATTATTCAAACGACTTAGCAGTCTTGAACGTAACCTTGTAGGCGCCGTTCTGCTGAACAGTTGCGCCGAGCGAGGAGGTGAAACCACCGCCTGGAGCCCAAGCCAACGCAGCCTTACCGTAAACGTCGGAGGTGCCAGCCAGCACAACAGGAACGATACGGTCAGTACGACCATAGATACCGATCTCAGCAGTTGCCTTGAGAGTTTCGGTCACGTCAGCAATGATCTGAGCGGCAACCTGATAGCCAGCGCCCGAACCACTGACGCCTTCACCGAAATAACGACCACCGAGGTTGAAGGCAATGCCGTCAGTAACAGTCGCACCAACCGAACCACCAAGGCCGTAACCAGTAGTGCGAACGCCAACTGCGGTCACATTGCTCAGGACTTCAGCCGAAGCTGCGATCGTGAATATGTCGAAGGTACCCTGAACCGAGAGTGGACCATTGAGATAGCTCGACTGATCGCCCGCAATGGTCGAACCGCCAGAAGAAAGAGCGGCGCGGAGCTTGAACTGATCGAACGTACCGGTCATGCCAGCGTGAACTGCGTAGGTATCGCCAGCGTTAGAAACGCCGTCGAGGGCACCGCTGATGTGTGCAGTGATCGAGTCGCCAGCATAGTCGAGAACGCCGACTACAGTACCTTTGGCATCAATGCTTTCGAGGCCGATCTTGCCAACGAAACCGTTGCCGAAGTTAGACTCAAGCTGGATGACGTGACCGCCAACCTTTGGGAAAAGTGCGTTGTATTCATCCGAACCGATGACGCCGGTATCTTTCTTGGAAGCAGCGAACAGGCCAGTAAAGTTGAATGGCTCGTCGTCGCCCTTGCTGAAAATCGAACCCTTCTTACCAACGGAAAGAACGGTTGCGTCGCCAACCTGCACATAACCTTCGTCGATTACGACGGTGTAAGTATCAGCAGGACCGACGAGAACGCCGTTGGTATAGGTGTTCTTGTAGTCGTTCTTCAGCTTGATGACGGCACGAGCAGGACCGAAGTCGCTCGAATCGGTACCAACAAACTTCAGCCAGGAAACGACCTTCGAGTTCCAGTCATTGCTGATGCCAAGAGCGGCACCTGGCGCATCGATGTTCTTCAGGCCCTGGTGGGTAACGATAGCCGTTGCGGCGTCGTAGTTACCGAAGTTCATCTCATACTCAACGCCGCCCGAGATCTGCAGGCAGTTCGTGTCAGACGAGATCGTCAGGCCCGAAAGGCCCAAATCGTCGCAAACGTCCAGCGAGGTAAGCACGCCGAGATCGGCAGCAAAGCCAGCGGTCGAGAGACCGGCAGCAGCAACAGAACCGAGGATAAGGTTCTTGAGTTTCATAATTTTACCTCCAAAGTCAGTCATTCTTGGTGCCGGTTGCCCGGCAAGTTTGTCGAAACGCGACCACACTATTCGTGTGTGCAGTGTGTTGCCGTCGCGTTGCGACCGACAAACGATCCCATGCATGGATTCGCAAGACCCACTCTTGCTCATGACGAAAGCCGACGCAATCATACAAAGACCGTTTTGTCGCTCTGCACCATGGTTGGGAAGCGGATGTTGCAGATTCAGCACACACTCGGAAACCAGTTATTAACTGATCTGAACGAAGTGTTAAATTCCGAGGTTTTCCGGGGCTTTTGCCGGATAAGGTTGGCGCGATCGCCGGATTTTGGGCATCAACGCCCTGACGCCTAATATTTGTCATTTGGCGGCATTGCGGACGGAATCGGCAGATGGTGTGGCGCTCCAAGCGGCTTCGCCACAATTGGAGACAGGATGACATAAGACCAAAAAGATTCTGTGATCACCGGCGACGGATCGGACATAGGGCAAGGCCACGGCGCTTGGATTTGCCGCCTGCGGCTATGATATGGCGATTTGCGGTCGTCATCGTGATGCGCTTGAACCGATCCGGATGCAGACTGGCGGCCATGCCAGCGCTTGCGACGTCGGCGACTCAGCGGCCGTCGCCGATTTTTTCGCCGACGTTCGGCAGACCTATGGGCGCATCGACGTGATGTTTAACAATGCGGGGCGGTTCGCGCCGGCTGCCTCGTTTGGCGATCTAGATGCGCAGGTCTGACAGGACATGATCAACACCAATCTCAATGGCGCCTTTAAATTATGTCGCGCGCGAGGCATTTCGGATCATGCGGGACCAGACATTACAGGGCGGGCGGATTATCAATAACGGGTCGATATTGGCCCATGCCTCGCCCCCCCAAGGGGACGTCCTACACAACCTCCAAGTATGCCATCACCCGTTTGACCAAGGCGATCTCGCTGGATGGCCAAGCATTTTCCATCACCTGCGGGCAGATCGATATCGGCAATGCAGCCACCGACATGACTAGCACAATGAATAGCGGTTCGCTGTAGGCCAATCGCACGATGATGCCAGGGCCGACATTTGAAGTGCAGCATGTTATGGATGCGCTGCTCTATATGTCTAGGCTGCCGCTGACGGCCAATGTGCAGTTCATGACCGTCATGGCGACCAATATGCTCTATAATCGGTCGCGGCTAGCGACTAGGCGCCGAAGACCGGCGCGCCACCGATCCAGGTGGCACGAACATCGTGATCGGGGCCAAAATGTACAAAGCTGGCGACGGCGCCCAGGTGCCAGATGCCCATGGCTGCCAGCAATACCCAAAGCCTCCGCCGGATAGAGCGATGCCATACGAATGGCCTCGTCAAATGGCACGCCAATGGATTGGCGCATGAAGGCGACCGCATCGATCATGTCCAGATCGGCACCGGCCAGGGCGCCGTCAGCCAGACGCAAGGCGCCATCCGAACGGGTTATTGTGCGGCCATTGAGGGTCAGTTCGGCAAGATCCGTGTCGGTCTGCGATATGGCATCAGTAACAAGGAAGATTCGCCCATCGGCAGATTTGGCGCGCAGCGCGATCCTGATGGCCGCCGGGTGAACATGAATGCCATCAGCAATCAGCCCGACATGAACGACTCCAGTATGCCGGGCCGTGCCGACCATGCCAAGTTCGCGATTGCCCAGCTGGCTCATCGCATTGAACAAATGCGTCGTCATGCTGACCCCGGAAGCAAACGCGGCGGCAGCCTGATCGAAGCCAGCATCGGAATGCCCCAGACTGACCACAATCTCGGCCTGGATCATAGCCGTGATCTGTGCCGGAGTGACGGTTTCAGGGGCGACGATGACCAGCAGATTAGGCAGGGCAGCGCTGGCGGCGACCAGGCATGCCAGATTACCATCATCCATAGGCCGGATCAGCGCCGAGTCATGCGTGCCCTTGCGAGCCTGCGAGAGATGAGGACCTTCCAGATGCAGGCTGATAAAACTGGGCACAGCCTGCTCGGCGGCACTGTAGCCCGCCGCGATGGCTGCGATATTGACTGCCACGATATCGGTGATCTGCGTGGGTAGAAGGGCCGTAGTGCCAAACCGAGCATAGGCAATGCAGATGGCGCAGATACTCGCGACTGACGGATCATTCTTAAATTAGGACGCCGCCATTGACCTGCAAGTCGATAAAGCCGGACATGAGGCTGCTGCCATCAAGATGCATCGATTGGGCATGGGCCGGCACCTGGCCGGCCGGCACGATGGCGGACACCATGCCGAACTCGATCAGCAAGGCAGCGTCGTCGTGCCATTCCTGACTGTCAAAAATGCGCGCGCCGGAAATGGCAAGAAGATCGCTCATACCGTTTCGGTGACCTTTTTGAGGGCAACGGGAAGATCGGGATTAAAGCCGCGATAGCGCGAGAACGCCTCTACAAAGCCATAGAAGGACACGATCAGCGCCAGGGGATCGGTGATTGGGTGACCGGTCGTCGCGAAAGGCAAGCGACTCGCCCCGCCCGACTTGTCGCTGGTCAAGAAGGACAGTACACTTTGCTTGGCTAATTTGTGAGTCAGATCGGCGACGGAGGCTTCTGCGGCATCCCGCGCGACCAGATCCAACACCGGGTAGCCAGAGGTGACGATAGCGACCGGGCCGCGCATCGCCTTGGCGGCGCTATAAGATTCGCCCTGTATTGTTGCAGGTTTCCTTGAATTTCAGCGCTGTTTCATTGGCGATAGCAAAGCCGGGACCGCGGCCGAGAACATAGAATGCGTGTGGCCATCAAGGACGGCAATCATGGGCGACCAGTCGCAGGCGATGGCCTTACTCAACGCGTTGGGCAAGTCATTGACGGCAGCAAGCAGGCCCGCATCGCCGCTTCAGCGGGCGATCAAGGCTAGACCGGCCATCGCGGAGGGTGGCGGCTACGCCCTGCTCGACATCGGCATGCAGATCGATAGTGAAATCGGACGCGTTGGCCAAGGGTGAGCCGGCGGTGTTGGTAATGGCAATCGAGATCGCCCCAGACCGGCGCGCCGATTGCGCTATGCCGACAATGTCAGGCGATTTGCCGGACTGGGAAATAGTAATCGTGGCGCTGTTGGCCAGTTTGAGATCCTTGCCATAGATCGAGGCAATCGAGAGCCCGATGGAGACGACGGGCAGGCCCAGGGTCAGCTCGATGGCGTATTCGAGATAGGCGCAGACATGATCGGACGATCCACGAGCGACCCTGGCGACCAGGGCCGGATTGCGTGTTCGCAGCGCCGCGGCAGTCGCATCGAGGACGGGCCCGCTGCGATCGAGGAAACTGGCGACAATTCCGAGGATTTCCTCGATCTCGCGGCGCATATGAGTCTGTTCACGCAGTGTCACGGCGTTTTATCTGCATTGGCCGGCGCATCGCCGAAGCGCAGTTCGGCTACAAAATCATAGGTATCGCCCCGATAAATGGAGCGGGTGAATTCGATGATCCGCCCGGAAGCGAGATAGGAGATACGCTCAATGTTGAGGCCAGCTGAGCCCACAGGCGCCTCGAGCAGGCGCGCATTCTCTTCATCGAGATTGGCGACGCGAATGCGCTGAATGGCTCGGACCGGACGGTTGCCGGACTTATCGAGATGCTTGTAAAGCGAATCGATGATGGCATTTGGATCGGGCAATAGGCGCGCCGACAAACTGGCCCGCTCGATGGCCAGCGGCGTATCGCCTGCCAGGCGCAGACGGGAGATGCGGACGACCTGATCGCCGAACGACAGGCCCAGAATCACAGTCTCTTCCGGCGATGGCAACATTAGAGATCGCGCTCGAGCCATTCGGCATGCACGGCCATGCCGCGCCGGGCCATATTTTCAGTGAATGATATGAGCTGGGACAGCGATTGCTCGACGCGCTGGGTTTGCGGCGCCACAAAGGTGCCCGAACCATGGCGTTGAATCAGAACGCCATCCTTGACCAATTGCAGCACAGCCTTGCGCACAGTGACGCGCGAGACGTCGACCCGAGCCGCCAGATCGCGTTCGGAAGGCACCGCGTCGCCGGAATTGATGGCGCCACGATGGATAGCGTCCTCAATCCAGCGCTTGAGCTGCAAATAGAGCGGGCCTCCAGAAGACAGCGCCACAAGCCCCTCGGTTAAAGAAACCGTTCGACAAATCTGTCACTTATTCCCTCGCCCATTGGTGCGTCGCGCTGCGTTGCCTATCATTATTTACCGGCTGCCGCACTGAGCGGCAGCCGTTTGGCCATATAATACCAATAAAATACCATTTTCCAGCAGACAATCCACCATCACTGCTAAAACACCGAACGAGACTGAACACATTGCGCTTTTGGCTCATAATTCGCCGCTGCGGGGTCATTCTGTGATGGTTTTGTAGACAAGTAATATTTTTTGGCATTATCGCGGTCGACTGGAGAATGCCATGACCACACCGCAAACCGAGATGACCCACGCCAGCGCCAAGGGCTTTAATACCAGAGCCAACAGCGAGGTGTTGTCGTTCTGGTTGCGGCGCAGGTTGAAGCGGCTCAGGCGACCCAAGAGACGGTATCCGAAATCGCTGCGGTAGCCCGCGGATAGCGGCGGAGAGTCTTGCCGCCAACGGTCGTCTAAATCTATGCAGCTGCGAGCAGTTTGGGGCTGATAGCCCTGGCCGATGGGGTTGAGTTGCTCGGCATATTCGGCATCGCCCAGGATCGAATCGTCGCGCTGCTAGCTAGGGGGAGGCTGGCTGCCCTGCTGGCCATGGAAGGCGAGCCAAAGGACGATGCCGATGTGACTAGGACGGCGCTGGCGGCAATCGGCGCGGGGCCGAATAACTGCCTGATCACCCTGACCGCGATCGGTCACACGCCCTACCTGCTGGCAGCGGCCGAGGCGGGGCGCGCGGCGGAAGCACGAACCATTGGCATTTCTAACAATCGCGACGCGCCCTGTTCGAGCGGGTCGACATCTGTCTGGTGACGCCGCCCGAGGTCATCGCCGGCTCGACCCGGATAAACGCAGGCACGGCGCAGAAGATTGCGCTCAACATACTCTCGACCATGGTCGCGATGCATCTGGGCCATGTGCATGACGGCTTCATGGTCAATCTGATCGCCGACAATCTGAAGCTGCGTGGCTTGGCACGCCGGATCGTGATGAGCGTGACCGACTTGCCCGAAGACCAGGCCGCCCAGTCGCTGGAGCGCGCCGATGGCTCGGCGAAGCTAGCCATTGTGCTCGCTGCCAGAGCCGATGGCATTGATAGCGCATGGTAATTGCTCTGTGCCCACCGGAACAAGCTACGCCCGACACTGCAGGCTCTGGGGCACTAACAGCGCAGCAACTATTCCGTTGGCAGGCTTTCGGATGTCTCCGCTAGCGCTTCGGCGACAGCCAGTTCGGCCATGGCCAGCGCGGCCACACGGGTGCTAGCGGCGGCGATAAAACGGCCATTGTGGCAGAAGCTAGCGCCCGGCACGCCGCTGGCTGCTTCCAGATCGGCATTGGTCAGGCCAGCCCAGGCGGCCGGCAAGTTAGCGCGCACGGCAAAGCCCTCATCCTCACGCCGGATGGTGGTCAGGCACCAGTCCTGGCCGCGGGGATGGACGACAAACAGCAGGTGATCAGCCCCCGCCTTGATCACCGACGGTCGGAACGGCATGCCCATGGGCAATTCGAGAATGTGCCCGGCACCGGCGGTGTCGATGGCCTGCTGCACCAGGGCCTCGGCACGCAATTTTGCGGCGCTGCGAGCAATCCGGGCCTCAACAAAACTTCGGGCGATTCCCAGCGCGACATGAAAGCCGCGATCCTTGGCGCCCGGGTCGGTATCGTCAAATACCGGCTTGAGGCTTTCGAGCAGCGCCGGCAGGGTCAGTCCGGCCAGTTGTCCGGCAATCGACGGGCTGAGCACGCCATTATCGGTCAAGTCGATGGGCAACACAAAGCTGGAATCGAAATTGGCATAGACGGTCTCGATATCGCCGGCCGGCACGCCAGCAGCGGCCAGATAGTCATGGCCAAAATGCTTCCAGATCAGGCCAAAGGAGCTATAGGGCTGACCATCCTCGCGCAGCGGCGCGCCGCGCTGGTGGTGATCAAAAATCCGGACGTCCGTATCATAGGCGCCACCAACATCATAGATGATGCGATCGGAACTGGAGGTGATCCACTCGGGCGACCGGCTGCGCATGAGGCGAGCCTGTGGAAACAGCCGAGTCAGGATAACGCTGGAGAGCAGCTCATCGGCATGGAAGCCACCGGAATGGGTGACGAGAAATGCTGGGGTCATGCCAGAATGCACTTTGTGGTTCGCGGAGGTCAGCTTGCGGAATAGCTCCAGATAGCCATTGCGGCGCGCTAACTCAACCCGCGATTTGTCTCGATTTGACGCCAAGGGTTACGCGGCGCCGTGTCCGTGCCCGGAAATCGGGCCATGCGGCGCTGGCACGTGGGGTCGGACAGCGGCATGAATGGGCCTATATTTGGGCGATCTGCTCGGGCCTCAGACCAATCACGGCACCATGACGCTGGCTTTTTTCCATGTCGCTACCGCGCCTCAGGACCCCACCCGGCGCAGATCCGGACCTAGACCTTATAGATTTGCTCAGCATTGGCGTGTAACAACTTGGCTTTTTCCGCGTCGGTGGCGCCCTTGATGATCTCATGCGTCACTGCGACCCAGCGGGTCAGCGAACCGGTCAGGGTCATCATCGGATAGCCCGAGCCCTAGACCACGCGATCCCAGCCAAAGCTTTCAATGATGTGTTCGACATAGGAGTGAATGGTGTCGACGGTCCAGTTGGGCCCGGCATAGGCGACAATGCCAGAAACCTTGGCCGTCACATTGGACACCTTGGCCAGGCTGGTGATGTTGGCGCGCCAGGGATCGAGTCAGGCGCCGGTCACATCTGGCACGCCGCAACGGTCGAGAATGAAAGTCACGTCGGGTGCGCGTTCAGCCAGCATCTGGCCGATAGGCAGCTGATCAGCGCGCACGCACAGGTCGAAACTCAGATCGTAATCGAGCAGATGACGGATATTTTCGACGAAAAGGTCGGATTGGTTGAAGTCATCGTCCGATTCATGAAGAATTCGGCGCACGCCCTTGACGTGCGAATGCTCGCTAAGTTGTTCTGTTTGATCGACAAAATTCATGTATTCGGGGCGGCAGGCGGCACACGAATTCGGTTTCGGCCAGCATATCGGGCTCAGCGACGTCGACCTCCACATGCACCGCCGACTCGATGCCGAGCGGCATGGCCTCGGCAAAATAGTCGTTTATTGTCTATGGCTTATCGATGGCGGGGCGGCCTAGAGCCAAGGATAGCTGAAGTGGTCTGGGTAAATCATAGGCTAGCTTAGCTTGCTCTTCGTAGTCCACAGGGTTCAGATAGCCCAGTGTTAGAGTGTCGGCGTCTCGGGTTGTAGAAGCGCTCGATATAGTCGAACACATCGGCCTTGGCATCATCCCTGGTGCGATAGACCTTGGCTGCGGTGCATTCGGTTTTGAGCAAGGAGAAGAAGCTCTCCTATCATCGCATTGTCCCAGACATTGCCGGACCAGCTCATCGAGAAGGTGATGCCAT
>JALBVE010000063.1 GCA_025050575.1 Candidatus Devosia symbiotica | reverse complement strand
GATGGGTCAATAACTGCCTATACCATCACTAGTCCGCGAACCACAAACCAGAATGACACAATCTATCGAAAGAAGAGGACTTTGGTGGGCGAGCACGGATTCGAACCGTGGACCCGACGATTAAGAGTCGTCTGCTCTACCAGCTGAGCTACTCGCCCCCCCTACTAGGGCTTCCAAAGTAGGCGCTCTCTAGCAAAGGGATTCCGCGCTGTCTAGCATCTCTTGCAGCTTTCCTCGCACAGACCACCGGAAGCAGTGTCGCAGATGGATCGTTGAGAGGCTATGACTTGCGCAATATCGCTGAATAGAAAACGCACTGACGGCGCTCCTGCCATCAAGGCGTATGATGTGGAATAAATAGCCGTACCGTTGGTTGGTGATCATGTCCTGGGTCGTATGGCTTGTTGGGTCTGGCAGTGCGTCTCTATGCGACACTGAGCGCCACCGTGGTCAGCTCATTGGACGCCTATCCGACATTGAATTATCACGCAGCCGACTTCGGCGCGCGTGGTGAGCGTATCTTATCGCGACCACACTGAAGATCTGGCGGGACTAGCGGCAACCGCAGGACGCGAGCGGGCAGCAATCGTCTATCTGGGCAATCTCGACAACCCGATGGGCAGTTAGCATATCACTCAGGCCATCGAACAATTCATTGACGCGATTCCCCAATCCACACTTATTCTGCTTGACGAGGCTTATGGTAAATGTGCGCCGCCCGGCACAATGCCGCCGCTCGACATCAGCCGCCCCAACCTATTGCGGCTGCACACCTTTTCCAAGATCTATGGCATGGCAGATCTGCGCTGCAGCTACGCCATCGGCGTAGGTTGGGACCATCCGGACCTTTGAGCGCGTCCACAACGCGCCATCGGCCACCCCGGCCAGTGAATTGGCGACGGCCAGACCTAGATCATTGTAGCAATGCACCGAGGAGATCGCCTTGTCAGCATCCGGTACGCTTTCGATGATGGTCCGGAACATCTCGAAATGTTCATCGGGCACCGCATAGCCCATCGTATCGGGCAGGTTGATGGTAGTGGCGTCCATCGCTGACCATTCGACGTCATCGATCAGATTGCGGGCATGCGCCACGGTGCACCAGATGGATCGGCGAGGTGGAGACAAAGATATGAATGCGCCCCTTCTGGGGGAACCGTATCGCCTCACTAGCCCGATCAATATCAGCGGTGATGGCGCGAGTCAGCCCGGCAATAGTAGCGCGCTTGACCTGTGTGGCCACAGCCACCACGGCCTCGAAATCGCCATTGGAGGCAATCGGGAAGCCTGCTTCGATAATGTCCATACCTATCTCGTCGAGTGCTTCAGCAACTTGCAGTTTCTCTTCGAGAGTCATGGTAGCGCCGGGCGATTGCTGCGCCGTCGCGCAGCATGGTGTCAAAAATGAAAACGCGATCTTTATTGGTGTCGGTGGCGGTCGTCATGATCTCATCCCTATCAGCCGGCCCAGGGTTATGCTCTCATCGGCCGGACATCTGCTGTGCGGCTTGTAGCATAACCCCCTGACAACCCGCTCGAAAATCCGAGCTGCCGGTGATGAGGGGATGATAAGAAGGAGGAGTAGCGCAGCGGGCAGCAGCAAGCTGATTGCCTATGAGCGGCGTGCGGATGAAGACGTCGAGCAACAGATAGTGTGGTTTTATAACAGGTCTTATTGCGACGGCAGCGCGAGGTCTTGCGGTTGAAGGCCCAAATGCGTGGCTAGCGCTGACACCGCCACACCATGATCCTGCCGACCGGGCAAGCCTGAAATCGTCAGGCAGCCAATGATGCCGGCGCCTTTGACCTGAAGCGGAAAACCGCCGCCAGCAATCACATAGTCTGCCGGATCGGCCCCCGATTGCGGCGGAAAGGGCCCTTCGCCACGTTCTAGCACCATGCGATAGCTAGCCCGCTGAAAACGACGAACCGTATTGATCTTGCGGCGCACCCATTCAGCATTGTCCGCACTTGTTCCTGCCGTTGCAGCGAAGAACATCTGCCGGTCCCAAGTCCGGATATCAACCACAATGCCCATAGCTTCCGACAGCGCTCGCGCCCGGATGGCGCTGCCCAATACAAAAGCCACGTTTTCATCGAACTCGGTGAGCACCAGAGTCTGTTCCTGCCGCTTCACAATGGCAATATCATCTGCATCCGTCATGGTCAGCGATCCTTTTGAGTCAATTAAGCCCAGACTGTGTTGAGCGATTCGCAGCTCTCAGGCTGCCCCAGCATATTGACCATTGCCGGGTCGAGACAGACCCAGGCAGCCGGTCCAGATATTATCCACCGGAACAGCCCAGTCGAGATTGTCGAACGAACTGGCGCGCAGCATCGCCATGCCTGGCGCTGATTCCGGCCGATTCCACAGCCAGCCATGGCAATGGGCACAAAATGCCATCGCGATGACGCGACCGCTGTCGGAGATCTTCCGATAGATTGCTACCGTGCCACTGAGCTGTTCGAGCGCGTCGCTATCTACTGGCACGGATATTGACCAGGCCGCGCCAGAAAAACGCCGGCAGTCTTTGCAATGACAATTCTAGACTAACAGGGGACTGACGTTGAGCCGATAGCGGATTGCCCCACACTAGCAACCACCCTCAACGGGAAATTCCGGCAAGTCCATCACACGCCTCCGCGATTCGACATTCATCGCGCTGGTGGACTTTTAGCTCAATTTGGCGGCCGTCAAAAGTCCGACATGCCGCTCAAGGCAATTCCGCAGCCTCGTTCACGCCATGCTGGGTCAGTTCAATTCGCTTTTCCTGGTTGAGCTGAGCCTGCACATCGGCGGATTGGAACATTTCAAGCTCCTCCTGTGCGCTCACCGGCGTCATGGCGACATCGGTATAGCTATTGCGATCGGGATCCTTTTCAACCCAACGCAGTGCTAATCCATATTTCAGGTAACGCGCCGCTCAACGCGCCAGTTTGACCGCTGTCTCGCCCCAATAGCGCGGATAAAACAGCAGCGGACTTTCCAGACCCAGTTCGGGCCGCCGAGCGTGGCGGAATTTCAGCCGCACGCTGCCGCCATCAAGCGGATGCACACCCTCGATCTTCACCGAGCCAACAAACCAGGTCACCAGGAACAGGATATTGGCCGCCGAGCATGATTGTCTCGACATGTTCAGTGTTGTATTGCTGCCTCCAGGCGTAGCATAGACGGTTTCCCACGCCGACTGTCTCATGATCGGATGGGCCGTGGTGACGTGGTTCAGATTGTACTTGTTCAGATCGGCATCCATCGCCACCCCGGCGCGGTGCAGCTTCTGATGATCCTCCGAACCCGGCAATGGCGTCAGGAAGAAGAATTCAAGAATATCGACCGGCAGCCTGCGCTTGATCATCTCGATATCGAGCCTGATCCTTTCGGGCATATCGCCAGGAAATCTGAGAATATAGCCGGCATAGGTGATCACATGATATGCCTTCCAGGCTAGCAGCATAGTGCGGTATTCGGTGATCTTGTTTTGCCGCTTCTTGGCGCTCATCAGATTGGCTGGATTGACATTCTCTCGCCCGATAAACATCCGCTTGACCCTTGCCCGGGCGCATTTCTCGATGAAGCCATCGATCTTGTGGCAGAGCATGTCGACCTGGATGATAAAATTGAAGTGGAGCCTTTCCATCTCGCGCATCTCGATCAGCCGATCCAGGATCGGCTCCTAGCCTTTGTTGCGGGACAAAATTGTCATCAGTAATGAAGAAACGATGGATTCTCTGTGCCAGATTAGCCCGAACGATCTTTTCGATGCCATCGAGCGAGCGGCGCCGCGACTTGCGGCCCTGCACATTGATGATGGCGCAAAAGCTGCACCGATAGAGACAGCCCCAACCTGCATATCAAAGTTAGTCAGATTATAAGCCGTCTTGCAGACATGCCGGGCGGGCATAAAGGGCGCTGGCGTATCTTCGATGCCCTGCAGATCATTCATGAAATTATACAGCGGCTTGAGAGCCCGAGAATTAGCGTCTCGCAGCACTTCTTCGAGCCGCCCTTCGCTTCGCCAGCAAACAACGAAATGTCTAGCGCTTGGGCTTTCTTGACATAAAAATCACACCCGAGACATGAAATCCGCCAATACCCACCTAGATGCCGCGCGCAACCAGTGGCTGGGCAATGTCGAGTGCGCAGGGGAACTGGTTGGACTGCACCCTCACCAACATCACATACCGAGATCGACTGCCTCGATCCGCGCCGCAATGGGATCGACATTGATCTCGGTATTAGTTTTGCCCATCGGCTCGACATCGAATTCGACATCAAGACCCAACATTTGCCGGTCAATACCGGCCTTAGTCAGTCCATAAACGGCAACCAGAGAATTGGAAAGGATGAGCGATTTCCACCACTGGATCATATAGCCATCGTCGTCGCAATATGACGACTTGTTCAGGTATGAACAGAATGTCCGCTTAGTTGACGTCGTCAATAACCCCGCGCTCGGCGGATGTCAAGACTTGGACGCTGACGGAAAGGCTAGTCGATCTTCCGGACAATTGGAAGGCACCCAGCAAGCGTAACGGGCAAGGTCAGTTTGTCTCCGCCGAGATTGCAAACCACACTGGGCGCTGACTTTTGCGGCGGAGCTCTAGCAGCGGAAGTCAACTAGGCTAGAGTGCCTGCCTAATAGGCTTCAGTCAAGGCCACGGCATAAAGTGCCGCGCCTATGCGCTCGGCATCAGCGCGTGATCGAATGATCATCACATCTGCCAGTTCCTGATCTGTCTGCCGTTCCAGATTGGCACGAATGCACGCGGCCAGCTCTGCTGCCAGCTGAGCGAAGTAAACACGTGTCCGACCGACAAATACGGTCCGTCCACCACTGCAAAAGTCCCGCCAATACGGGCATCGGCAGGTGACAGACCGGTATCCTCGGTCAGTGCACATGCGATACAGCGCAAAAAGTCGATCCGGCCATCCAGCAGAACGCCACGCAATTCCAACGTGCTTCTCGGCGGATAGACGCGCCCGGCATTGGCCGTGTGGTCGGCCATAACGCCGTAAATCAGCGTCCCATCCTGGCCTGACAATTAATGCCCAGCCAAAGGCGTGGCACATACCGATGTCGGAAAAGCCACGACTGCGCCAGGCCATCAGGATAGAATAGGCACCCTCGTATGCCTCAGCGCTGAGTACGTCCGCCGCATCAACCATTTGACCGTCGCCAACCCGCGAAAGTTCCAGCACCCGGCTATCCCAAAGGTGAGGATTGGCAGCCACGGCTACCGTCCAATGCTCAGCCACCGCAGCGCGCATGTCAACCAGCAGCGGCCATGTGCCGGTCATCAGTTTGATCTCGATACCGGTGATCAGGATAATCTGCATGACAGGAAAACGGGGGCCGCAACCCCCGCTTTTTTGTTCTAGTTTTTTGGCCTTGTCGACCAGCGCGCCAGACTTGATCCAGGGCATCATGTCGCGCGGCTTGGCGCCGACTGCCTCAATCTGGTGCTCGTCGGCCAGGCGACGGGTCGCCTTGAAGCGCGAACCATCGGCCTTGATTTCCTGCATCCGCTCAGAGGTGAACTTGCTCGACTGAATGTCGTGCAACACACGCTTCATCTCGGCCTTAGTTTCCGAAGTGATGATGCGTGGACCCGTCACATACTCGCCTCACTCTGCAGTGTTGGAGATCGAGTAGTTCATATTGGCAGTGCCGCCCCGGTAGATCAGGTCAACGATCAGTTTGACTTCATGCAGGCACTCGAAATAGGCCATTTCTGGCGCATAACCAGCTTCCACTAGGGCTTCGAAACTGGCGCAGATCAGTTCGACCAGGCCACCGCAAAGAACAGCCTGCTCGCCGAGCAGATCGGTTTCGCATTCTTCGCGGAAATTGGTCTCGATGACGCCCGAACGGCCGCCGCCAACGCCAGACGCATAGGCCAGTGCCATGTTATGGGCATTGCCCGAGGCATCCTGATGCACGGCAATCAGGCAAGGCACGCCGCCGCCCTTCTGGTATTCGCCGCGCACGATGTGACCAGGACCCTTTGGCGCGATCATGATCGCGTCGACGGTCGCCTTCGGCCCGATCAGGTTAAAGTGCACGTTTAGGCCATGCGCAAATGCCAGGGTTGCGCCATCGTGGATATTGGGTTCTATGTGCTGCTTGTAGATGTCGGCCTGCAATTCGTCTAGCACCAGCACCATGATCACGTCGGCCCATTTGGAGGCGCCCGCAACCCTCATCATCTTGAGGCCTTCTTGGCCGATAGGAAACCGGGACGCAGGACAACGACCACATCGGTAATGCCCGAGTCACGCAGGTTCAGCACATGAGCATGGCCCTGGCTGCCATAGCCAACAATCGCGATCCTGCGGGATTTGATGATATTCAGATCGGCATCACGATCATAATAAACGCGCATGGAGGCGCTCCCTTGAAAAGGGATGTTATGCGTTATTGGCTTTTGCCCCCATACAGGGCGAAGAACTGATCGGTAGCGGTCTTGACGTCCGCTTCGATATTGGCTTCGACATTGGCCTGGATCAGTGCTTTATCGCCAAGCAGCAGGCGGATTTGCACGTCGCGAACGACGAGGCCGAAAAAAGTGCGATAGGCGTCCTCGCTGCTGGTAAAGCGCAACAGGCGCGCATTGCGCCCGGCCTCGAGAATGGGCTTGAGCCGGCGGCAAATGGCCAGCAGGCTATTTTCCAGCACAATATTGCCCAACCGGTCCTTTTCCTGCGCCGTATGGGTCACAGCCGTCCGATTGAGCGTAATGGACACCTCGCTGGTGATCACCGTCAACAGAACGCGGGCAAATTGCTCGATGCTCTGCCGCAACGCCCTGGCGTTCAGCCCGGTCTGGTCCACTTGCGGCATCCGCACCTTGGCGGCTTGCCATTGCACGGTCGCCATCAGCAATCCGTCGCGGTCGCCGAACCATTTGTACAGCGTCTCCTTGCTGCACGAAGCCCGGCGGGCGACCGCTGTCATGGTCAGCCCGTCACCGTTTTCCACGAGCAGATCGAGCGCCGCCGTCAGCATAGCCTGCTGGCGGGGAGTAAACGTCTCTTCGTTGACCTTGATGGTCACGGCACAAGCACATCCTTGCAATCCCGCCGAATAGTTTCGGAGGATTTCATTTGAACGCGTACCGTACGGTACGGTTCTATGCAAGGGAAATATTATACCAACGCAGGCACTAATGCGACGAGGCGCGCACAGGATTGCGCACCTCGGCCTGCGCGCCATGTCAACGTCAGTCTATCCCGTGGCGCGAGAATATTGACACACCTTTCTTTCATCGGCACCTGCCGTAAGCACATTCTTCAGGGCGCCAGTGATCGAGCGATTGTATTCGGCCACGACAAAGATATAGCCGTCGAATTCGCCAACTTTATTCTGCTAGGCAATGGCTTTGGGGTCACTCGAAGGCATCCACATATTGGACGCCATTTCGTTTAAAGAATGGCAGATCGAAGTGCTTCAGGACAACCAGCTCGGCGGTGATACCGTCAAGCGCGTTGGCCTTGTCGAGAATCCACTGCGCCGGCTTTTCGCCGAGGCGACTGTCGCGAGTGGACGAAATAATGACGACGATCTCGCACTGACACACTGTTCGCGCCACGACAACAGTCGCTATGGCCAAATCAGGTGGCCCGACGAGGTCAGCTCGTCTAATCGCCCAATACCGCGCAATATGCTTTGACCGCGGGATCAAAACCCATCAACAGGGCATCCGCGGTAAGGCCGTGCCCGATGGAGACCTCATCGACCCTCCCCAGCACGGCAGCCTGAAAGGCCGGCAGATTAGCCAGTGTCAGATCATGAGTGGCATTAACTCCCATACTAGCCGCACGGGCGGCCCGCGCCGTCTCCGAGAGCGCTGCCAGCTCATACTCGGCCTTGTCGGGATCGGCGTAGCACCCCCTCCTCATAAGAGCCAGTGTACAGCTCGACCCGGTCAGCGCCAATGGCCTTGGCCGTAGTCACACCGCCAATCCCCGCCTCTGGATCACAGAACAGCGAGATGCGTCGACCCGGCGCCTTGAGCTGCTGCACCATTGAGATCAGATAATTGCCCTTGCTGTGAAAATCCCAGCCATAGTCCGATGTTGCTTGCTCGGGGTTGTCAGACACCAGCGTGACTTATTGCGGGTTGATCTGATTGATCAATTCGATAAAATCGGGCCTCGGATGGCCTTCGATATTGAACTCGGCGTCCGGATAATCCGCGGCCAGCATGGCGGACAGCTCAAACACATCGGTGCACCGGATATGCCGTTCATCGGGACGCGGATGAACGGTGACGCCGCTAGCCCCGGCATCCAGCACCACCCGCGACAACCCGACCACGCTTGGCCAGAGCAGATCATGACGATTGCGCATATCTGTCATTAGGATAGCCAAAGTTTTACAAGCTGGTTCTTAAAGCCACCGCCTGCCTGCTAGCGCAGGCGGCTCATATCCGCCTGCGCATAATTGGCTTTGATTGCGCTACATGCTCTGCGGACCGCGCAAAATCGCCGCAAATCTGGTCCAAACCATCCCAACTAATCCAAGCGGCTGCATCAATGCGATAAAGCTGTCGATCGTGGCCGGCTTGCCCGTGACTTCGAACACAAAGCTCTCGACAGAGGCGTCGACGATCTGGGCGCGGAGGCTTCCGCTAGACGCAGCGTTTCAGAACGATGATCACCCGAGCCGACCACCTTGATTAGCGCCAATTCGCGCTCCAGCGAAGCGCCTTTGGCCGTTAGATCATATACCTTGTGCACCGGTATCAGCCGCTCAAGCTCCAGCTTGATCTGCACCAATGTCTTGGGCGTGGCGATGACGACGACGGTGATGCGACTAAGTCGGCGCCCGTGTTCGGTCTCACTGATGGTCAGGCTTTCGATATCGAAAGCGTATGGCGCTCGATCTCCCGGGTCTCATTGGTCAGGAAATAAATCAAACCGGTAGGCTGCAAATGTGCGTTCATAAATCTTACTCCCTTGAGCCAACGAAAGATTTCGCAATGTCGTCAATGATCTGGATCATTTCCGATCCCATTTTTCAGGTATTCCCGAGGCGTAAAAGACAAGCAGCCTCTCGTCCACATAGGCCGCATACATCAGGAACTTCTTGGCCATGCCATACTCGTTGATATCGCCAGACAATCGGATCCCGTTGCCTCCCGCCGCAAAGGTCCCGTCCTTCCGCTCCCTCACAATATACTCGCCCGAAACACCCAATTCGTGACCAGCAATGTCTTCGATCGGTGTGCCGGCGAGAAATGGGGGTCACATGATGAGAATTGCCGGAGCGTCGAGATGGGAGGCACGATCCTCGACAGTATTGAGGAGGACAGAAGGAACAACAACCGAATTGAAAACGAACGGCTCCATGGGCACCACATCAATACCCAGTTTCACAACAAGTTCATCAAAGGATAGTGCCTTGCCTACCTCTATTGACCCAT
>JALBVE010000062.1 GCA_025050575.1 Candidatus Devosia symbiotica | reverse complement strand
ATATGATTCATGTCATTGCTCGAACAATCCTCGCCGCATATCAGAATGCCAAGGGGAGACTGTTTTGGCGCCCTCGCCCCTTGGGCTATCAAACGGTCGGCGGTTGCTGCAGAGACTGACGCTCCTATGTGGCGACCCCCGTGGGACGTGAGACCTCGATTTTGCGTCTTTTTTCTAGCCGTTAGGTCTACTCGGCGAGGGTTGCCTCGGGCAGGGTAGATTCATACTCCAGTGCCTGAGCGACAGGGGCGCACGTGATCTTGCCATTCCAGATATTCAGATCAGCACGTAGATGTGGGTCGGCGCGCAGCGCTGCCCACCAGCCCAAATTGGCCAGCTGGATTATATGGGGCAGCGTGGCTTTGTTGAGCGCATAGGTAGAGGTGCGCGCCACCCTACCTGGCATGTTGGTGACGCAATAATGCATGATGCCATCGACCAGATAGGTCGGCTCTGCATGGGTGGTGGCATAGGAGGTCTCGAAGCATCCTCCCTGATCGATCGCGACATCAACCAGGACAGCGCCGGGCTGCATGGTGCCCAGCATGGCGCGGGTGCCCAGTTTGGGCACGGCGGCGCCTGGGATCAGCACGGCGCCAATGACGAGATCGGCACGCGCAACATGCTCGGCAATCGAGGTCTTGTTGGAGTATAGCACCCGCGCTTTGATGCCGAAATGGTTGGAGATGCGTTCCAGCGCCAGGAGGCGGTCCAGAATAGTCACGCCCGCCTGCAGGCCAACTGCATTTTCAGCAGCGTGAAAGCCGACGACACCGCCGCCGAGAATGATCACCCTGGCTGGCTGCATACCGGGCGCGCCGTCCAGCAGCACACCACGGCCACTATGGGCCTTCTCCAGAGCCGTGGCGCTGGCCTGGATCGACATCCGGCCAGTGATCTGGCTCATCGGCTTGAGCAAGGGAGCAGTGCCCCGGTGGCGTCTGTGACGGTCTCGTAGGCGATGCAGACCGCCCTCCCGGGGCGAGAAGGTCGCGGATCTGATCGGCGTCGGGAGCCAGATGCAGATAGGTGAACAGTAATTGGCCGGGGCGAAGCATTGCCCGCTCGGCAGGCTGAGGCTCCTTGCATCTTAACGATCATCTCGGCCGCGTCAAAGACCCCCGCGGGTGATTGGCTATTTCTGCGCCAACATCACGATAGTCATTTTTCGGATGAAATTCGATAAAATGGAAGAAGTGCGCAATGGAATTGCAGCTTGACGCCGTCGATCGAAAACTGCTGCTGGCGCTGCAAGTGGATAGCCGACGCAGCGTTCAGATCTTGGGCGATCTAGTTGGGCTGTCGGCATCGGCTTGTTATCGCCGGTTGAAGCTGCTGGAAGATCATGGGTTGGTCGAATGGTATCGGGCTGTGCTGAACGCCGAGCGCCTGGGCTACACCATGCAGTTGTTCATCGAAGTGGGACTGATCAGCCAGAGCAAAGCGGCGCTCGATGCTTTCGAGGCAGCGGTACAGGATATTCCAGAGGTCCTTGAGTGCTATCTGATGGCCGGACAGTCAGATTACATTCTGCGCGTCGTATGCCGGGAGCATGAGGATTTTGAGAAGTTGCATCGTCGACTTAGCGCCCGCTTGCCTGGCGTTGCCCGCATTCACTCCAATATGAGCATTCGCACGGTCAAGGCGCAGACGGGGCTGCTGCTGTAGTTTGATGGTGGGCAATCAAGGCCCGGTGGTCAGATTCAATCGCTCCAGGATCGCCTGGTCATTGGGATCGACCATGCCCGCTAGAAAACGGGTGACGATCTTGCTGGCGTCCTGCGGCAGGCTAGAAATGGCGTCATTGATGCGGCTGGCCTGTGTCGCTGAAAGCATGCCGAAGAAGTCCCGACCCTTGTCGGTAGCAAACAACAAGCGCTGGCGCCTGTCGGAGCGGCCGGTCTTTTGCTCGACATAGCCATTGTCGATCAATTGACGCAGGACACGCGCCAGGCTCTGCTTAGTGATTTTGAGAATGTCGAGCAGATCGGCAACTGGCATGCCTGGACGCAGGCAGATGAAGTAAAGCACGCGGTGATGGGCTCGGCCGAAGCCCTGATGTCCCAGCATGGCGTCAGCATCGCCGGTAAAATCGCGATAGGCAAAGAAGAATAATCCCATGATATCAAGAGGAAGGACCTCGGCGCCAGGGCCAGCGTAATTTATATCAGTCTTATTGACATTTTTTTCGTACGCTGCCATTGTATTCCTATCAGGACGCTTTTGATGTCTTATCCCTCAGCCTTTGTGGTTTGCCAAGGCCTTAGTGCTCAGGCATGATTGGCGCCAAACAAGCGGCCGAGGGGCGTCTGCAAGAATGATTTCAGGAGACGACGATGGTCAGCATGCCGATGGACCAGCGTGCAGGCTAGATCTGGTTTGATGGCGAATTCAAACCGTGGAAAGATGCGGAGATTTATGTGCTGACATATGGGCTGCACTATCCCAGCTCAGTGTTTGAGGGCGAGTGCGCCTATGGTGGCCAGATCTTCAAATCGAGGGAGCACACAGAGCGGCTGATCCTTTCGGCGGCGACGCTGGACATGTCCATGTCCTGGTCGGTCGATCAGATCGAAGAGGCTAAGCGTGCGGTGCTGGAGAAGAACAATCTGGTCGATGCCTATGTGCGTCCCATTGCCTGGCGCGGTTCGGAAGAGCTGAGCGTTCCGGCGCGCAACAATACCGTGCATCTGGCGATCGTCGCCTGGGCCTGGCCAAGCTATTTTTCCGTCAAGGAAGAAGCTCAAGGGCATTCGTCTGGAATGGAGCAAGTGGAAGCACTCGTCGCCCGAGACCGTCCCGTGCTCGGCCAAGGCAGCTGGTCTCTACATGATCTGCACGTTGAGCAAGGATGCGGCGATGACCAACGGCATGCCGATGCGCTGATGCTGGACTATCGCGGCTATGCGGCCGAGGCAACCGGCACCAATGTGTTCTTCATCAAGGGCAAGGATATCACCACGCCGACGTCCGATTGCTTCCTCAACGGTATTACGCGCCAGACGCTGATCGCGCTGGCCAAGCAGCATGACTACACCGTCACCGAGCGGCACATTATGCCTGAAGAGCTTGATCAGTTTGACGAGTGCTTTCTGACCGGTACGGCCGCAGAAGTGACCCCGGTCAGCGAGATCGGGCCGGATCATTTCAAGCCGGCCGAAGGCTGCCAGACGCTAATTGATGCCTATACCTAGGCGGTGCAGCCCAAGCGTGTCGCGGCAGAGTAGGTCTAGCTTGAATGCAACAAAAAGCCGGGCCTGTGAGACCGGCTTTTTTTGTGTCGGGTTGCTGGAAGCTTGGCGTTGATGGTCACAGTGGCCAGATTGCTGGTGCTGACGTCAATCTCGAATGCTTACAGTTCGGTAGCCAGAGTCACATCGACGCTCAACTGATTATCGGGATGTCCGACATTGGGGAAGTTGGAGGCCTTAAATGTCTGCAGCAGGCGGGTCTGCATCAGGCGGGGCAGAGTGTCGGACAATTGGGCATTAGGCAGATAGCTCAACACATTAAAAATTCATCGACCTTGCCAGCGTTGCGGGACAGCGTGTCGCTGAAAGCGGCGTCTCTGCTCAGCCATCGGACCGACTTGCTTGCTGGCGTCGGCGATGGTGGCAAGGGCATCCTTGACGCCCTTGGTATTGGCTACCATCGCTTCGCTGAAGGTGGCAACATTGCTGATGGTCGTGTTGAGCTTTTTGTCATTGGCGTCGAGGAAGCCGT
The DNA here is from genome assembly GCA_025050575.1 of Candidatus Devosia symbiotica. Lineage (GTDB taxonomy): Bacteria > Pseudomonadota > Alphaproteobacteria > Rhizobiales > Devosiaceae > Devosia > Devosia symbiotica. The sequence goes on along the minus strand of JALBVE010000062.1, from coordinate 6,196 downwards.
TGAGGCGATCAACCGCTGTCGCTGTGCCGTTGATAGTGGTGGACAGACCGTCCAGGATCGATTGGAAATCGGAGACCTTGGCATACAGGGTCGGCACATCTCGGCCTGATTCAATGGGCGGCGGTCCGGCCTCTGCCGTGCCACCAGACAATTGCAGTGAGCCGGCGCCGGTCAGGCCCTGAAAGCCCATGAGTGCCTTGGTGTCGGCCTTGATCGGGATGGAGGAGTTAATTTCGATACGCGCAATGACGCGGTTGGTGTCGGCCGGGTCGAGGGTGACGGTTTTGACCTAACTAATCTTAATGCCGTTGAATTGCATCTCAGTGCCGGTGCCGATCCCGGAAACGGTGCCGGTGAACATCACCTCATACCCCACGATCTTGGCGCTGCTCGAGGGCCCGGCAAACCAGAAGACGAATAGCGCGATCAGGACGGCCATTGCTGCCGCGCCCACTACTGCATAATTTGCCTTGTTTTCCATGGTCTAGTCTTCAAGGTTGTGGACGGAAGGATGAAAATATTCCCTGAGCCAGGGCTCGGAGGCTGCGCGCATGTCACCCAGGGTACCGGCCTTGAGCAGCTTGCCGTCGGCCAACGCGACAATGTGGTCGCAGGCCATCTCAAGACTATCCAGATCATGAATGACCATGAGTACTATCAAGCCAAGTGCCTTGCTCAATATGACGATCAATTCGCCGAATTTGCCGGCCTCGATCTAGTCTAGACCTGCCGTGGGTTTGTCGAGAAACAGAATCATGGGTCCAGCGCCAGGGAGCGCGCCAGTGCGGCGGGCTTGATTATGCCACCGAAAAGTTGCGTCGGATAGGTATGTGCCGCATTGGCGGAACAGCCGACCAGATCGATCTTCATGCGCGCAATCTTGCGGCGCAGTTTTGGCGGCATATCGAGATACTCGCGCATGGGGAATTCGATATTCTCCAGTACGCTGAGCAAGGAGAACAGGGCGCCCTGTTGAAACAGAATGTCCCAATCGCGACGGAGCTATTCGCGCTCGTGCATCGACAGGCCCGAGAACAGGCGCCATATATGGTGATTTCGCCGCGACGAGGCGGAATTAGACCTGCCATGGCCCGCATGGTCACGGTCTTGCCGGAGCCGGAGGGGCTGATCAGACCCAGGATTTCGCTGCTGCGCAATTTAAAGCTCAGTCCGTCGATGGCGGTGACACTATCAAAGCCGACGGGCCGATCGTCTACTGTAATGGTGGCAGGCGCTGTCATGCTAGGGCGCTATCCATTCCTAGAATCCGATCGCCGCATAGGAGATGGCGAATAATCCATTGGCCACGAGGACCATGAAGATGAATTTGACGACAGATGATGTGGTGCGGCGGCCCAGTGATTCCGAGGAGCCCTACACCTTCATGCCTGCGATCGATGCGAGCAATCCGATCAGCAAGCCCATAAGGGGGGGGCTATTATGAGCTTTCCCAATGCAGCAGTCGGACCAAGTTGCACAGCAGCAACCCAATCGAGCGCGTCATTGGCAAGGTGAAGCGTTGGACCGAGGTCGTATGCATCTTTCCCAACCAAGGACGCCATCGTCCGGCTCGTGAGCACCATCGTGCTCGAACACAACGATGAATGGGCCGTCCTAGCGCGTCAGATACCATGACGCTGGAATCCGTCGCTCCATTGAGCTGATGATCCCCTCATCAGCTTGTCGGCAGTCCCTGCACGCTGACTAGCCCAGCCAAGCGGGAAATGCGTGATGGCCAAGCCTTAGTTATACCACGCCAAAGGGGCGGGATCTTGCGCGCCTTGTCATCGTCGTCCTTGACTCACACCCATTGCGTTCCATCGGGACCAATTTCCTGCTTCCAGAACGGGGCATCAGTTTTGAGGTAGTCCATTAGGAATTCGGCCGCCTCAAACGCCGCACTGCGATGGACAGACAGCGTCATCACCTGAACAACGGGTTCGCCAGCCATCAGCGTGCCGTAGCGGTGGATGATGGTGGCGTCGAGCAGTTCAAAGCGAGTGCTGGCCTGGGCCAGAATGGCGGTGAGCTGATTGATGGCCAATTCCGGATAGCATGTAAGCATCAGGGTAGTGACCGGCGCATCGGGACTGGAGTGAACTACGCCGGTAAAAACACTGCTGCGCCGGCACCCTCGCTGGCCGCCAGAAAGGCGTTGGTTTCGGCGCCCAGGTCGAAGGCATCGATGGTGACGCGGGCGCTCATTGGTCAGCCCCCTTGATCGTGGGCGGGAAGAAGGCGATGACGCTAGCCCCGGCAATCGGGCTCTGGTGCGGCACCAGCCTGGCGTCGACCGCCGACTTGGTCAGGCTGCGTTTAGCGACGGCGTGAGCGAAAGCCTCATCGCGCCCCGCCAGCCAGTCAATGGGATCGGCTACGGTGACCACGGAGTCAGGCGGGCTGACGTCTTTCTCGCCGCGATTGAGCTGTTTGTATAGCCAGGCAAAATAGAGGATTTTCATGTCGCTTCGCCTAACAGATGGGGCCAGCTGGCGCGCAGATAGTCCCAGCCGGTCCAGATGGTCAGGATACCGGCCAGCCAGAGCAGGGCGTCGCTGATCAGGCCAAAGCCGGGGACGATGGGCTCGAGTAAGACCACGGCAAGTGCCACCAATTGGGTGGTGGTCTTCCATTTGGCCAGCTTGCTGACGGGCAGCACAATCTGGGTATTGCCGAGGAATTCGCGCAGGCCGGGAATGAAGAATTCACGGAACAAGATAGCGCAGGCCGGGATCATGTCGAGGGCAGAAAAACTGCCATCCCAGGCGAGGGCAGCGATCAGAATGCCGACCAGTAATTTATCGGCGATGGGGTCAAGCATCCGGCCGAGCGGCGAGAACTGCTTCCAGGCGCGGGTAAGATAACCGTCGAGCCAGTCGCTAGCCGCGGCCAGCAGGTATAGGACTAGCACCACCAGGCGCATGGTCTGGTCGCCCGTCATCACCAGAATGACAATCGGAACGATCGCGAAAATGCGCGCAATGGTAATCTGGTTAGGGATGAGCAGCAGCGGGTTTTTGGCCATGGATAAACTGAACAGATTTGCAGCTAAGGGGTCAAGCGCAGGTTTTGCCTAGACCAGATAGCGGCAATGATATCCCCCTTGGCAGGGGGGCAAGTTCATCATTGCGCCGATATCCAGGATCTAGGCCACGTGCTTTTTGGTGGCGGTGCGCCGGGCTGTTATTAGCGATGTCGAGCAGCAGCGCGCGCAGTATGCAGGCCGGTATCGATGTCGAAGCTGCTATCAAGATTGGGATCGTTGATCAGGCTCTTCCAGCCCACAGTGGTGTGGGGCTTTTTGAACTAGACGTGCATGATGATTTTGAGTCGATCATCCAAGGTTTCGCGCAGCGTGATCAGCCGCTTGGCATAGTCCAGCGCCGTTGCGGGATCGTGGATAAAGAAGGGGCCGACGACGACAGCGAGGCGGTCATCGGCGCCGCTCAGGATATTGTGGAAAGCGTAGCTGGCGCTGATCACGGTGCGGGTGGCCGCATCAGTGAGCGGATGCTAACGCATTACCTCGATGGGGTAGTGAGGTCCTTGATGGCGCTGATACGTAAATCATCGGTGGACTTTAGCATGTCTGGTTTCCTCGGGGATACTTCTAGGGCGAGGCGCTAACAAAAAAGCCGCCTCGGATGGGGGCGACTAGCTTCGGGTTTAGTCGTATCTTTGGAAGATCAGAACAAGCGCGGGGTAGCCTCCGCTGAGAGCGGATAGCTAAACCAAAACGAAACTATGCTTTCAGTGCGGATGATGGTCAGATTTGTAGCGCGGGATTTGCTGCTTGTCGACTACAACTTTAGCCGCCTGCGCTCTGATAATTACGCAGGCACTAGCGCCAGTGAAGCATGGCAAACAGCGTCATGATGGACCCGGCGAGAAGGCAGGCAAAACTTGCCGCGGCGCCCAGCAAGGGGACCGGCTTGTCGAGCAGGACAGCAACCGGCACGGTGCTGATGAAACCCAGTGGCACGATGGTGATCAGCATGAATTGGATGGGCAGGAGGGGATGACCATCGGGTAGCGCGCCAGTTCCCAGAAGCCGAAGAAGATCGAGTAGAGGTGGCGCGAGCGCACCCAGACCAGGGCGCTGGCACCGATCATGGTCATTGGCGAACAGACGATCAGCGGGCCGCTGAGCAGGCTGGCCAGAAAGAACAGGATCGCGGACACGGACCGTGCGACGTCGACCTGGATCATGGCCCAGCCCATCAGCCCGACAACCAGAATGACATGGCTGGTATAGCTGATATTGAGACCGGAAAAGACCAGATAGGTCCAGGGACTGATGAGCTTGACCAGAATGGCATCCATGGTGTTCAGCCGAACCATGTCGTCCATGACGCGGAATTGGGTGAAGCTGAGGCTGGCGCCGGCGGAGTAGGTCAGCAGATGGAAGCTGAGCAACAATGCCATCTCTGACCAGGTCCACCCGCCCAGCATGCAGAGGCGCTGCACGATCAAGGCAATGGCGGTGTATATGGCGCCGTAGGCGATTGCCTGTGAGAGTCAGGCCAGCAGCATGGGTCGGGATATTCGAACTTGGTGCGCGCGAAGATGGCGACCAGATGAGGGATAAGGCGCAGGGTGCGGTTCACCAGTTCAGCCTCCCTATACGATCAGGCGCTAGCGCGCCCGCGCCAAGAGCCCACTCAGCTCCATCAGCAGTATCAGCAACCACAACGTGCTAACGGCGAAATAGAGCAGGGTCTGGCCGGGATCGAGTTTGCCGAGATAGACGGCGGCGGGATAGTAGGAGATCCAAGCAAAGGGTAGATGGCCGGCGATTGCGGCGAGCCAGCCGGGGAACAGCAAGAGCGGCACAAGGCCATCCGAGAGCAGGGTCGTGATGCTCATCAGGAACCATTCGAGCGCAAACACAGTCATCAGCCAGAAGGCGAGCAGATTGGCCAGCGTCGCCAGGGTGAAGAGCATAGCAAAGGACAGCGCCCGGAAGGCCAGGAGGGTCATGGCGTGGAACAGGCTAGCCGGCGGCACTTCGGGAGCACGATAAGTAGGAGTTCAAAAAGGAAATTGCCGAAATGGCTGGCCAGCAGATAGATCTGGTAGTGCAGCGGCTTGAGCAAATAGACCGCCACGTCGCCGGTCTGCACCGCGTTGCCGACTTCGTTGATCAGCCGTGAGAAATCCCAATAGAGCACCGGCCCGGCAAGCAGGGCATATGTGATCATGTCGGGAAGGCGTTGACGGTGAAATTGGCATAGGCCACCGCTTTCATGGTGCGGGCACCAGATTAGGCTTTTGCTGATAGAAGGTGCGGATCACCTCCTCGATGGCAGATTCCTCCAGGGCGACGTCCTTGAGATCATAGATGCTGCTCAATTCGGCCAGTACGTCCAAGATCGAGATGGTTTCGCTGTCGAGCAGGAAATGTTTGGCCGCTCACTCGTCGTTCACCAGGCGGGCGGTGGTGAGCGCGATGGGGTCTGGATCGCTGTCGAATTCGAGCCGCAGGCGGCGGCGCGAGCCCATGGCAGCGCGCAGGCGCGGCGGTTCGCCATCGAATAGCAGCTTGCCGTCATCGACCATGATCAGGCGCGAGCAGATCTCCTCGATATCCTGCAGATCACGGGTAGTTAGGATGATGGTGGTGCTGCGCTCGCGGTTGACCTGAGTAAGGAATTTGCACACCGCATCCTTGGTGACGACGTCCAGCCCGATGGTGGATTCATCGAGAAACAGGATTTTTGGATCATGCAGCAGCGCCATGGCGATTTCGGCGCGCATACGCTGACCCAGGCTGAGCTAGCGTACCGGGCGATCGAGATAATCGGTCATGGCCAGCATATCGGATAGGAAAGCCAGATTGTCGGCGAAGCGGGGTTCGGCGATGTCGTAGATGTAGTGGTGCAGCGCAAAACTATCGCACATTGGCAGGTCCCACCAGAGCTAGCTGCGCTGGCCGAAGACCACGCCTATCTCGGCGGCGTTGACCATGCGATGGTTGTGCGACTCGCGACCGAGGGCGCTCAGGCTTCCCGCGCTAGACACCAGAATGCCGATCATCACCTTGATCATGGCCGATTTGCCGGCGCCATTGGGGCCAAGATAGACGACCGCTTCGTCCGCCGTTATGGCAAAGGAGATTTCCCGCACGGCGTGCACCTCGGTAAACGCGTGACTGAATAGTCCCCGCAGCGCGCCGTTTAGACCAAGCAGACGTTTG
>JALBVE010000061.1 GCA_025050575.1 Candidatus Devosia symbiotica | reverse complement strand
GCATTTTGATATTAATCGAGGAAACGCTGCGCTTTCTCGATGATGAGATTGGTAACGGCAAGATTGTCTATTATGGCTTTTCCAATTTTCTGGGCTGGCAGCTGACCAAGGTGGTATGAGCCGCTAAGGCCAAGGGTTTTGCGCCGCTCGCCAGGGGGCGCTAAGTTTTGTATTCTCGGGGCTGGATGTCGGAATGCCGAGAGTGGTCATCGGTTTAGGTCGGCGGTTGGGCGAGGTCGTTGCGCGGATGAATTGCGGACTAGCTGTATTTCAAGGCTACCAATTGCCCGGATGACCATTCGATCTGGCCGGCCAGATCGAGTTTAAGCAGCAGCATCTATATGGCGGCGGAGAGGCCGAATTGACAAACTAGTTCGTCGACTTCGATCGGCGTGACGCCGAGGATGGCGAGATTTGTCGTCGTCACTGGAACGTCGGGCTGCCAGTCTGCGTCGAACAGGGCGGTGCGCGCCGGATCAGTATTGCCTAGGGTTTCCAAGATATCGGCAGCGCCCATGATCAGTTTGGCCCTTTGCTGGATCAGTGCGTTGCTGCCTTGAGCACGCAGATCGAGCGGCGATCCGAGAACGGCGAAGACGTCGCGGTTCTGTTCGAGCTCGAGTTGGGCGGTGACCAGCGAGCCGCTGCGCTGGGCGGCTTCGACCATCATAACACCCAGCGAGAGGCCTGATACTAGCCGATTGTGGCGCGGAAAGTCGCGAGCGCAAGGCTCTCATCCCAGTGGCATTTCAGTGAGCGGGGCGCCGCCGAAATCGAGAATATCATGGTCAGCGGGATGTTTTGCTTGAGATAGATCTTGTCACAGTCGCCCGCCAGAACGGCGACAGTGCCGGTGGACAGAACGGCTTGATAGGCCGCGGCGTCGATGCCGCGCGCCAGGCCTAAAACAATGGTGTAGCTGACGCGGCCGAATTCGTTGGCCGGCAGACGCGTCATCTTGATGCCAGCGGCGAAAGCGTTGCGGGCGCCGACAATGGCGACAGTGCAGCGCCAGTCCAGATTGGGGCCGCTAACCATGGCGAGCAAAGGCGGGGCCGGTGGCGATGAATTCGAGCAAAGGCGGATAGTCGGAGTCGCTTTGGGCGACCAGGCGGGCGCTATAGCGGGAAAGGCCGGCGATCTCATCTTCGGCTTGGGCCTGACTGGTGACGCTGACTGGTCTGCCGCTGCGGCGAGTCAGATCCGGCAACGCGTCGAGCGCCGCCTCGGCCGAGCCGAAGCGGTTGAGCAATTGGTTGAAGGTTGCGGCCCGACATTTTTAGTACGGATCAGAACACAGCCAGGCCAGGCGCTGCGCCGATGTGAGCCGAGAAGCGCCTAAACCAAATGCCATTGATCAAGAGATTTTTTTGCTGCTGCCGATCGTCGGCTCGGTTCCGGCGATCAGACGAAAAATATTCTCGCGGTGCTGAAAAAAGAGCAGCAGCATCAGCACGGCGGCGGTGGCGGCCAGGCGGTCGTCAACCATGAGATAGGCAAAGATGGGAGCGGTGGCACCGGCGGTAAGCGCGGCGAGTGAGGAGAATTTGTGGGTAAAGGCAATTAATAGCCAAACGGCGCAGAAGATCAGGCCAACCGGCCAGCTCACTGCCAGCAGTGAGCCAATGAAGACAGCAACCCCCTTGCCACCCTTGAAACCGAGCCAAACGGGAAAGCAATGGCCAGCAAAGACACCAATAGCTGCTAGCATGGCGGCATCTGCTCCCCAGAGGCGATTTGTCAGCAAGACCGGCATTGCGGCCTTTGATGTGTCGAGCACCAGGGTAGCGGCGGCCAGCCAGCGATTGCCAGTGCGCAGCACATTGGTAGCGCCGATATTGCCCGAACCGATGTCGCGGATATCGCCCAAGCCCGTAGCGCGGGTCAGCAAGAGGCCAAAAGGAATGGAGCCAGACAGATAGCCCAGGACGACGGCGTAAAGCAGGGTGAGAACGTTAGTCGGCATGAAACAGGTATCCTTTGGGCGTTGTCCACAGAAATACCCCCTCCCAATCCCCCCCGCAAGTAGGGAGATTGGGAGGGGGTATGACGATTGGGTGCCGCCATAGCCTGGACTAGTCGGCGTGGGTGTAGACCGTTGCACCGCCGACAATGGTGCGCATGACCTTGCCGGTGAGGCGAGCGCTCTCAAAGCTAGTATTGCGTGAACGCGAGCGGATCTGCTGCTCGCTGACATGCCATGGATAATTGAGATCGAACAGGATCAAATCGGCTGGCGCGCCCACTGCGATGCGACCCGCAGGCAGTCCGAGAATGTCGGCCGGGCGGCTGGTCATGGCCCGCAGAACGGTGAGCAGGGCGAGATCGCCGGAATGAACCAGGCGAAGCGCAGCGGCGAGAAGGGTTTCTAGGCCAATAGCTCCATCTGACGCCTCGGCAAAGGGCCGGCGCTTGACCTCGTTGTCTTGCGGATCATGATCGGAATGGATGGTATCGATGGTGCCGCTGCGCAGCCCCTCGATCATCGCCTGGCGATCGTCTTCGGAGCGCAGGGGTGTCGAAAGTTTAAAGAAGGTGCGATAGCGTCCGATGTCGTTCTCGTTAAGGGCAAGGTTATTGATAGAAACCCCTGCGGTAACTGTCTTATTACGGTTTTTGGCGGCGGCAACGAGCTCCACCGAGGCGGCGCAGGAGGTCTGGGCAGCGTGGTAGTTGACGCCAGTCAGCGCGGCCAGTTGCAGATCGCGGGCCAGAGGAATGGTCTCGGCCTCGCGCGGAATGCCTTTGAGGCCCAGAATGGTGGCGAATAGGCCCTCATTCATCACCCCATCGCCGCTCAGATCGTTGTCCGAGACATGGTGCACGAAGGTCAGGCCAAAATTGGCGGCGTAGCCCATCGCCGTGCGTAGCATGGCGCTGGACTGGATGGAATGGCGGCCATCGGTGAGGCAGACGGCGCCAGCTTCCTTGAGTAGGCCGTATTCGGTCATTTCCTTGCCGTTGAGGCTCTTGGTAATGGCGCCAGCAGGCAAAACATTGACTTTGGCGGTTGCCTTGGCTCGGCGAATGAGAAAATCGACCAGCGCACCATCATCGACGACCGGAGTAGTATCTGGCATCATTACGAAGCTGGTGACGCCACCAGCGGCCGCGGCGTCGCCTGCTGACTGCAGGGTTTCGCGGTATTCCTTGCCAGGTTCGCCGGTAAAGACGCGCATATCGATCAAGCCCGGCGCCAACACCAGACCATGCGCATTGATAACTTCGGCGCCCTCAGGCAAGCTGATGGGCTTGCCGATGGCGATATCGACGATAATTCCATTGTCAATCAGCACAGCGCCTTGGTCGTCCGTGCCGGAAGCCGGATCGACGATGCGGGCGTTTTTAATCAGGACTGTCTGAGTCACGGGGCGCTCATAGCTCGTTTGCCTCAGAATTTCTGGCAGGCAGCAGGGCATCCAGAACGGCCATGCGGACAGCGATTCCCATTTCCACCTGATCGGTGATGACCGAAGCGGGGCCGTCGGCGATGGCAGGATCAATCTCGACGCCACGGTTCATCGGGCCGGGATGCATGACGATGATGTCGGGTTTGGCGAAACTGAGCTTTTCGGCGTCCAGACCATAGAAGCGGTAATATTCGCGGACTGAAGGGATCATGTGGCCCTGGGCCCGTTCGTGCTGCAGGCGCAGCATCATCACCACATCGGCGCCCTTGAGGCCTTCGCGCATGTCGATAAACACCTCGGTGGCCAAGTGTTCGATGCCGGCGGGCAGCAGATTGCGCGGAGCGATGACGCGGGTGCGTACATTAAGCGCCTTCAGCAGTAGCAGATTGGAGCGGACGACGCGCGAATTGGCGATGTCGCCGCAGATGGCGACGGTCAGTCCCGAGATGCGGCCCTTGTGATTGCGGATGGTCAGGGCATCGAGCAGGGCTTGGGTGGGGTGCTCATGGGCGCCGTCGCCGGCATTGATGACGGCGCAACCAACCTTCTGACTAAGCAGCTCCACCGCGCCAGCCGCCGAATGGCGTACCACGATGACGTCGGGGCGCATGGCATTGAGCGTAGCGGCAGTATCGATCAGGGTCTCGCCCTTAGAAACCGAACTAGTCTTGATCGACATGTTCATCACCAGCGCGCCAAGGCGCTTGCCGGCAATTTCAAACGACGCCTGGGTACGCGTCGAGGGCTCAAAGAACAGGTTGATCTGGGTCTTGCCGCTCAGCATGGGGTGACTTTTTCGCTCTTGGCGGGAGATCGGCACCATGGCCTCGGCACGGTCAAGCAGGTCGATGATCTCGTGCTGCTGGAGATCAGCGATCGAAAGCAGATGGCGTTGATTGAAAGGGGGGTAATCGCCGGATAAGCTGGCGGATGAGTTGGCGGCTGTACTGGCGCGAGCTTGGGTCATGTGCTCCAGTTCCCTAAGTTTGCAGTAGTCTAGCGGAGGGGGGGGCGCCATTCAACATTTTGTTGAATTATCCCCCGCTGCGTACACGGGTATACGCTTAGGCGTGGCGGAGACGATCGAGGGCGCCCTGCAGGATATAGCTGGCGACCAGCTTGTCGACGACCTCGGCACGACGATCGCGACGCATGTTGGCCTGGATCATCATGCGGGTGACGGCGCTGGTGGAGAGTCGCTCATCCCAGAAGGCGATGGGCAGGGTGATGCGTTGGGCAAGGCTGCGGGCGAAGGCACGGGTGGATTGCACGCGCGGGCCCTCTGAACCGTCCATGTTGAGTGGTAGGCCAAGAATGATGGCGACGACACTGTTCTCGGCGATCAGCTCATCGAGCCGGATAGCGTCGGCGGTGAATTTGGTCCGTTTGATAGTTTCGAGCGAGGTAGCTGAATAGCGCATCCCGTCCGAGATCGCCACGCCAATGGTCTTGCTGCCCAGATCCAGACCCAGAATCTTGCCGGTGGCCGGTATGGCTGTCAGCGAATTGGCATATTCCGGGATCGGTCCAGGGTTGTCGTCGGTCATGGAGTGCTCGCTTGCCACAATGGGCGTATCCTATAGGTTGGCGCAACATTTGGCGACTGGAAAGCGGTGATGAAACTGATCTGGTTTGGCGGCACCATGGTGCGCATTCATATTGGCGGAGTGATTCTGGTGCTGGACCCGGCCGGGATCGATGGTGCCGAGCTGGTCTCAGGGGCCGATATCGTGGTGAGCGATTGTGGGGCTGCGCTATTGCCGGTCGATACAGCGGTCTGGCGGCTATAAAAGCCGCTATAAAAGCCGCACATCTGTTAGACGAGGACGGTCCGCTGCCACCGGTGGCATGCTGGGCGGCGGGGCCGGAGGCGATATTGGTGCACGCCGTTGGCGAAGTTCCGGTGCTGCTGATGAAAGGCGCAGTGTCGGCGCTGGAGTGCTGGGCGGACGGCGCGGTGGTGGTGTTTAGCGATAGCGCTGCGCTGGGCGCGATCGGTATAGCGGTGCTGGCAGAGCGGGCGTCGCGCCTACTAGCGCTGGCCGCAGACGAGGCGGCCGTTGATCAGGCCATCCCGATCCTACACGACGGACTTGACGGATCGGGGTTCGTGGCGCTGGAGGCTGGTCTGGCTCTGGAAATCTGATCGGGCGCATCAGCCGTTTTTATTGGCTTTTGTGGCCCACGGTTGCTAATAAAAATGAAGCAACAAATACGATCCTTGTGGAGTTACTCATGTCCGTCGACGCCAAAACTGTTAAGCGCATTGGGCGCCTGGCACGCATCCGTATCGAGGAGCACGAAGTTGCTGCCTACCAACAAGAGCTCAATGCGATTCTGGGTTTTGTCGAGCAATTGGGAGAACTCGATGTGGCTGGCGTTGAACCGATAACCTCGGTGATGCCGATGACGCTGCGGCTGCGCGATGATGTCGTCAGCGATGGCAGCTATCCCGAGCAGATCGTCGCCAATGCGCCGCTGAGCGAAGACAATTTCTTCATGGTGCCCAAGATGATCGAATAAATGAGCGTCAGCTGGCCTAGATCAATGATCACCTGCCGCCGCTATTGTCGCTCGAATTCAAGTTCAAGATGAGCGTGGAACAGATGGCAGGCGAGGATACCAGCGTGTTTGTGGCGCGCGACGCGGGTGGTAGGCTGGTGAGTATGGGGACTCTGAAAGCGCACTCGTTCTACCTGCGGTGCACGGACAGCGGGTCGGTGTGGCGCTGGCCCACGACAAGGGCCTGTCCATGCTGATGCTGGAAACCGGGACCGGTCCTGGTTTTGACGGCACACACTGGCTCTATACCCGCAGTGGCTTTCTGGCCCGTGGGCTATTTCTGGACTATTCTGACAGCGAGTGGTCAGCATTTTTCGAAATACCGCCGACTATGGCGCAACCGGCATAGGCTTCCACTCAACCAATTCATCCGGCGCGACTGCGTCGCTTCGTTTCGACCTTTCTAAGCGAGATCCCCGTTGACTGACCTGACCAAACTGAGCCTGGCCGCTGCCCGCAAGGGCCTGACCGAGAAGAGTTTTACCTCGAGTGAATTGACCAGGGCTTATCTAGACGCGATCGAGAAAGCCAATTCGAGCCTGAACGCCTATGTGGCGGTGACCGGGGAACAGGCGCTCGCCATGGCCAAGACCAGCGATGAAAAGCTGGCAAAGGGGCAGGGCGGGGCGCTGGAGGGCATCCCGCTGGGGATCAAGGATCTGTTCGCCACCAAGGGTGTGCATACTCAGGCGGCCAGTCACATTCTGGACGGCTTTAAGCCGGAATACGAATCCAGCGTCACGGCCAATCTATGGCGTGATGGCGCGGTGATGCTGGGCAAGCTGAACATGGACGAGTTCGCCATGGGCTCGTCCAACGAGACCAGCTATTACGGCAATGTAATCAATCCGTTCCGGGCCGAGGGCAGTAATGCTGATCTGGCGCCCGGTGGTTCCTCGGGTGGTTCGGCAGTAGCGGTTTCGGCCTGGTTGTGCGTCGGGGCAACGGCGACCGATACCGGTGGCTCGATCCGCCAGCCGGCGGCGCTGACGGGCACTGTTGGCATCAAGCCAACTTATGGCCGCTGCTCGCGCTGGGGCATTGTGGCTTTCGCTTCGTCGCTCGATCAGGCTGGGCCAATCGCCCGCACGGTGGAAGACGCTGCGCTAATGATTACCTCAATGGCCGGGTTCGACGTCAAGGATTCCACCAGCGTTAATATCGCGGTTCCCGATTTCGCCGCTGCCGTCGAGCGCGGCGTTAAGGGCCTGACTATCGGCGTGCCGCGCGAATACCGTATCGAGAGCATGCCTGCCGAGATTGAAAAGCTCTGGAGCCAGGGTCTCGACTGGCTGCGCGCCGAAGGTGCCATCGTCAGGGATATCAGCCTGCCGCACACCAAATATGCGCTGCCCGCCTACTACATCGTGGCTCTCGCCGAGGCCTCGTCCAATCTGGCGCGCTATGACGGCGTCAAATATGGCTTGCGCGTCACCGGCAAGGACATCACCGACATGTATGAACTGACTCGTGCTGCCGGGTTCGGACGCGAGGTGAAGCGGCGCATCATGATCGGCACCTATGTGCTGTCTGCAGGCTATTTTGACGCTTATTACGTCAAAGCGCAGAAAGTGCGTACGCTGATCAAGAAGGACTTTGATGATGCGTTCCACGCCGGCGTCGACGCCATTCTGACACCAGCGACGCCATCGGCAGCGTTTGGCATTGGCGACGAAGCGCTGGCTACCGATCCGGTGGCGATGTACTTGCAGGACGTCTTTACCGTGACGGTGAATATGGCGGGTCTGCCAGGCATTGCCGTGCCGGCCGGTAAGGATGGCAAGGGCCTGCCGCTCGGACTGCAGCTGATCGGCAAGCCATTCGACGAGGAAACGCTGTTTGCGGCGGCCCGGGTAATCGAGCGCAGTGTCGATATCGACTTCTCACCCAAGCCATGGTGGTAGCGCCGGAGGGCGAACGCTACTTGATCGCCGCGCCGATCCGCTTTATCTAAGGCTAATATAGAAATTGAAACTGGTAGTGACGCCGTCGCGCATGGCGTCCGGGCCAACAAGAGTATCTCAGATGGCCACAGACATCTTCACCACCCAGGACTGGTCTGAGCCGCCCAAGGACATGAGCTTGCCATTGCAAGCGCTATGGTGGCTAAAGAAAGGCGGCATGCGCTTGGGGCCCGAGTGGGAGCAGGCGCACAATATCGTGCAGGCGATGGAAGGTGTGCAGGCGTTTGACTGGGTGCATGCGCTGATGCACTGGATCGAAGCCGATATGGGGAATGCTGATTACTGGTATCGCCGGGCCGGCAAAAAGCGCGCCACGGCCAGCGTGGCCAGCGAGTGGGAACATATTGCTGCCGAGTTGAGCGGCATCACGAAGCACTAAGGCGAAGGTTGCTGCGCAGGATTAGCAGGCTGGTCGCCATATACCACAGGGTATGCGACCAAGCGGCAAGGCGCTTAACCGTGACGCGGCCACCCAGAAAGTTCTCGGCAGCGTACAGTGCAAAGCCGAGCAGCGCTAATGCGCCCGTGGCAAGACTGTAGAGCGCAAAGATGTGGTGCTCGCGCCAGACGACATTTGCCAACACGATAAAACCGAAACAGCTCAGCTCCAAGGCGAGGCTAGCGTCGATAACGTGCAGCGGGAGCACAGTATTGAGCGGAATCGCCACCCAGGGCTGGCAGCCAGAGTGCGGCTAGTTTGGTCTGGTCGTGGGCCAGAACGTATTAGTAAACCAGACGCCCAGGACCATCAGCAAGCCGTTGAGCGCCATGCCTACCTTGAACAGTAAATTGAGCGGTGAGCACACCGGCACGATGCTCTCCGGTACGGGATGGAGGTAACTGCCGCAACTGGTCACCCCGAGCAGGCTGATGTCATCTGTCAGCATGGAATAGCCAAACCAGGCAGCATGAGCCACGAATTGGGCGATAAAGAACTCGATGGTCAGCAACCAGAAAATGGCGCCAAGGCGAATCTGGTTGGGCGCGGGGAGCTCCGTTCAGTGGGCCTGTTATTAGCCGGTGAAGTCAAATTACGAGATGCTGGAGGCGCGAGCGCGCACTTCGTCGCCCAGACATACGGCCGCCGCCGCGGTTACATCTGTCACCTTGAGCGTAGCTCTGAACTTGGCTGGCTTGCCCCACAATGAGCTACCGCAGCCATAATGCTTGAATAATTCAGCTGAGGAGCCAAGAACCCTGCGGATATTGGCCTCGGCGTTCGAGCTGAGCAAGGCCAGTTTTATCCCCGTCGCATGCAGGTCTACTAGCATGCGCGCGGCACCAGGAAACAGCTGGATCTGGCCGATGTTCTGCGCTTGCAAGCATCGAGCGGACACGCATATAGATCGAAATCTGCGGCAATTTCTATACCGGTATCACCAAATGAGCTATGATAGCGCGGACGCCCAGATCGCGCAGAGCTTCCACCTCGCTATCATCGACCCTTGAAAATCCGAACTTGTCCGCGGTCTGGTTCACGATCGAACAGAACCAAGAAAAACTGTCGGCAAGGGTGCCGTCAAAATTAAAGATGGCGAATTGATAGCGTGGCATGTTTGCGGCCCCTGGCCGGGGTCAGTTAGAGTCCTGGC
This sequence comes from Candidatus Devosia symbiotica, assembly GCA_025050575.1. GTDB lineage: Bacteria > Pseudomonadota > Alphaproteobacteria > Rhizobiales > Devosiaceae > Devosia > Devosia symbiotica. The sequence goes on along the minus strand of JALBVE010000061.1, from coordinate 439 downwards.
CAGTGCTTGGTCAAGGTTGCGATCAACGATTGTCATACTCGACGCGGACCAGTTCTGGGCCGCGGCGAGTGATACGGTAGGGTTGGTCATCAGACGACTTGATGGCCTTTTTGGCCTTGAGCTTCTTGAACAAAAGCATGGAGCAATTCTTCATCAGCCAGCCGTTGCGGTTGAATAATTGCAGGCCGGTGGTCTTGCCGTTGTCGTTGCGAGTGAGTGCAATATGGCCACCCTGAGCCAGGGTGTGCAGCACCCGCTGTTCGTCACGTGAAATATCCATTTGAGATGTCAGCTGCCTGTAGCGGCAGAGATGAACTCCGCGAACAAACGTTATCGACGGCCGGCATTCGCACGGCGGTCGATCGGTTCATTTATGCCTCGTCGCAAATAGACGGGGCTTTAGACGGTCTCAGACCGACTAAACATAGGCAGGTAATAC
>JALBVE010000060.1 GCA_025050575.1 Candidatus Devosia symbiotica | reverse complement strand
CCGCTCGTCATCAGCTTCGCGGCGGCCATGCTGGTCCCCGCCGCCATCGCCGCAGTTAGTACGATGATCACGCCACGCTAATCGGGCGTCTAGCGTTTGTCCAAGCTGACCTTCTTGAGTGCCGACTTGATCTGCTTGGCCTTTTTGGTCTTGAGCACGCGTGGTACATAATTGTCCATCACCCGCTCGATCACCTTGATAGCCTTGTCCGAGCCGTCTTCGGCATGCAGTGCCTCGGCGATGTCGGTGGTGTTGCGGTGGTAATCGGGATTGGTATTCAGATCCGCCAGCGCTCCGGCCAGAATTTCCGAGGTTAGCTTGCGCAAGCGCACCGGCTTGGGCCCGCAGCCCAGCTCATAGATCCGCCGGCCCCAGTAGGGCTGATCCACTGTCTGCGGCACCACAAAGGTCGGTCGGCCCAGATGCAGCCCCGCCGACGTTGTTCCTGCACCACCATGATGCACCACGGCCGAGACATATTTGAACAGCTTGTCATGCGGCGCTTTTTCGATGGCAAAGATGGTGTCGGGTAAATCCTTGGGGTTGATGCCGCCCCAGCCGCGCGCCACCACGGCCCGGCCGCCCCATATGGCCACCGCTTCTTTCAAAATCCTGGTATTACGCTCGGCGCCAAATGGCATCGAGCCAAAACCGATATAGACCGGCGCCTCTCCCTCGGAGAGGAATTTCTGAAATTCTGCCGAAGGCTGCCAGTCAGAACGATCCTTGAGCTGCCAGTAGCCGGTAACAATGGCACTTTTCGGCCAGTCGCGCGGGCGCGGCGAGACGATCTGGGAATAGGCATATAGCGTCGTCAGCGAGGTGCCGTCGGTATTGCGGAAGAGGCCGCCCTTTTTGCGCGAATCCAGTCCCATCAACTCGCGCCGCAACTTGTTGCGCGGCAGATTGTAATAGATCTGCTGCACCGTCATCGCCGTATAGGTCAGCCGGTTGAACGCCGGGCCAAAATCGGCGCCGTAATAAATGCACAGTGGAAATTCGCTGGTCGAATTGAGCGGCTGCAGCGCCACCATGATGGCCGGAATATGCAATGCCTCGGCAATGTCGATGCCAAAACTGGTATTCATATTCAGGATCAGCATGTCTGCACCCTGACACATGCGCCAAGCATGTCGTGCTGCAGTGTCGACGATCTGCTGACCCTGCCGCAATAGGGACGGGCCATTGATGAGCATCGACTGGCTCATTGCGTTCTCAAATCTTTGTTGGGTCAAGAACGACTGGATCGATGGCCCGAGCGTGTGGAACTCGATGCCGTAACTTTCGACCATACTCTGAAATTCTTCGGACGCGCCCAATACGACTGAGTAGCCGCGCGCCTGCAGCTCAATGGCCAGCGCGAGATAGGGTTGAACGTCGCCCTGCGTGCCAATCGTGACAAGGGCAATGCGCTTCAAGTGTCTAACCTCACCGTGTGGCAGTCATGGAACCAAAAATTGGCGTCCGGCGCGCCATTTACAAGTCCTCGACGAAGAATTATGAACGGCTATATATAGTCGATTTCAATACAAAAATTCCTTTCGAAGTGCAAGGGACATGCACTCTCTGTACACTATTGCAATGGTTGGAGCTTGGATCGCCGGCAGTGCAGTGGCTGCGGCTGTGCCCTATAGCAGCCGGCGCAAACGCCCGCTAACTCTTTCCGCATGGCCTCGACGGGCCGAGAGATCCCCCCTCAACCCCGCCCCTTTGGCGTGGTATAACTAAGGCTTGGCCATCACGCATTTCCCGCTTGGCTGGGCTAGTCAGCGTGCAGGGACTGCCGACAAGCTGATGAGGGGATCATCAGCTCAATGGAGCGACGGATTCCAGCATCATGGTATCTGACGCGCTAGGACGGCCCATTCATCGTTGTGTTCGAGTCGGCAACAGCCTTGCTAGTGCGCTGCGCTAAGCGCTCGGCGCTCTTCTGGCCATAGCCGGCCGCCAGTAGCAGCACCGACCTGCAGCTCCATCAGCGGTTCCGCGGCAAAGCCGATCATCTCACGCAGAATATCGGCGTCAGGGGTCTTCTTCATACCAGCGTGCGCAGGTTCACCGACCACCGATTAGCTACACCAGGACCCGATCAGGACTTCGCGGCGGTTTAGTCGATAGCTTTTCTCTATCGATATCCTCCTTCCGTATATCCCAGTCAACGCAGATGGGAATGGATCAGACTCGATGCAAGGATGCTCCCTCAGTCTCTCAAACTCCTATTGACGGCTAGGCATATTCCTATGCAGGTGTCGCCACCATGAGTGATATCCAGTCTTTCCGCCACGCCGTCGAAACCTTTATCTCCGCTCGCGGCTGGACGCCGACGCGCTTCGGACACACTATTGCCGGTGATCCACTGTTCGTGTTCGATCTGCGCGAGGGGCGCGAGCCGCGTTCGGACACCCGGATGCGGATCCTCAAGGCGATGCAGGAATTCGGCGATAGCGCAGCGCTGCCGCCACTGCGCGTTGGCGTAGCCGGACTGGGCAATATCGGCGCTACACTGGTCAGCATCCTGCAAAAGGATGGCGCCGAACTCACCAAGAAGCTGGGCCACCAGCTGGTGGTGACCGCCGTTGCGGCCCGCTCACGCTCTCGCGATCGTGGCATCGACATCTCGACGGTGGATTGGTTCGACGATCCGGTGGCGCTAGCCAAATCGGACGGTATCGATCTATTTGTTGAACTGATTGGCGGCAAAGACGGCCCAGCATTGGCGGCGGTCAAGGCGGCTCTGGAAATTGGCCGACCTGTGGTCACTGCCAACAAGGCACTACTGGCCAAACACGGCACCCAATTGGCTAAGCTGGCCGAAGAGACAGGTGCACAGCTTGGCTTTGAGGCTGCCGTTGCCGGTGGTATTCCGGTCATCAAAACCTTGCGCGATGGCTTTGGCTTGGCCCGCATCGTCAAGGTGTACGGCATTATGAATGGCACCTGCAACTATATCCTAACCTGTATGGGTAATGAGGGCATCTCGTTTGCCGATTGCCTCAAGGACGCGCAGGCGCTTGGCTATGCTGAGGCCGATCCGAGCTTTGACGTGGACGGTTACGATACCGCCTACAAGCTGGCGATCCTGGCCACGCTATGCTTTGGCTATGAACTGGCGCCCGACAAGATCCGGGTCGAGGGGATTACCGGCATTACCCAGCACGACATCCAGGTCGCTGCCGATCTGGGTTACAAAATCAAGCTGCTGGGCATCGCCCAGCGCACCGATGATGGCATTGAGCAGCGGGTTCACCCCACCCTTGTGCCTAAGGGCAGTGCCATTGCCTGCGTCGATGGGGTGATGAACGCAGTTGCGCTCGAAACCGATCATGTCCACGAACTGCTGCTGGCCGGACCGGGGGCAGGTGGCCCGCCCACCGCGTCGTCGGTGCTCTCGGATATTCTCGATATCGCCCGCGGAACCCGTGTGCCGCCGCTCGGCGTGCCGAGCGATGAATTGCTGCCCTATCGCGAGGCGTCGATGCGGCCGCATGACGGCGGTTATTATGTTCGCCTCAGTGCCAAGAATGTTCCTGGCGCTCTGGCCGCCATCACCGCCCGCATGGCGGAACGGGGGATTTCCATCGACAACGTCATTCAGCGATCCGATTTGAATGCCAAGGCTGTTGCGCCGGACGGGTCATCAACGCGCACTGTTGTGATGATCACTCAACAGACTTTGGAAACAGCAGTGCGTGAATCGCTTGCACAGATCGCCGCTGATGGGTTTATCGTGGGTCAACCGCAATTGATCCGGATCAAAACGCTCCGAATCTCCTCCGGAGCAATAGGTCTCCTGGAGGACACATGAAGCTCAGCAAAGTCGAGGGCGGCAAAAGCCCCACCAATCTGCATCGCAGCCTGGCGCTAGAACTGATGCGTGTCACCGAGCGTGCCGCCATCGCTGCTGCCGAATGGAGCGGCAAGAGGGATGAGAAGGCTGCCGACGACGCAGCCGTTTAGGTCATGAAGGCTGAGCTGGATAGCGTGGCTATCTCTGGCCGCATCGTCATCGGCGAGGGTGAGCGGCGCGAATGCGACGAACTCTATATCGGCCAAGCCGTCGGCCTCGGCATCGGCTCCGAAGTCGATATTGCCGTTGATCCCCTCGAAGGGGTCATCCTGTGCGCCAAGAACTAGCCCGATTCGATGGCAAGTTGATCCTGGATACCTCCCCGAAAAGCGCATGCGGGCCGCTGAAATGGGCATAACCGATCCCGACCGTGTCTACGACGTCATCGAGCTAGCTTCCGGCGATGTTCTGGTATCGGCAACGGGGGGTACCGACGGCACCTTGCTTGAGGGGCATCCAGTTGCGCCGCAATTCGGTTGTGACCAGCACTGTCGTCATGCGCTCTGGAGCCAGACGGTGCGTTGGATCAAGGCACGGCATGCGCGCTAAGGGCCTCGACCGCATGGCACAAATCGCCTATCTCTGAGCTATGCTTGACGCGGCACGCCCATTTCTTGACGTTTCCTGCTCGGTCACCGGCCGCGCCTGGATCGACCGATTGGATTCGGGTATCACCCGCATCGCCACGGCCATCGCTCAGCGCTCGGGTGTTTCGGAAATCCTTGCGCGTGTAATGGCGGCTCGCGAGGTCGCGCTCGATGATGCTGAAAAATATCTCGAGCCCACCATTCGCGAGCTGATGCCGGATCCATCGACCTTGACGGCTATGGATGCGCTGGCCGACCGCCTCGCCAAGGCTATTGCCGACAATGAATCCATCGCTCTGTTTGGCGACTACGATGTCGATGGCGCTTGTTCCTGCGCCCTGATGGCCCGCTATCTGCGCCATTTCGGCATTGAGCCGCAGATGCATATTCCCGACCGCATCTTTGAAGGCTATGGCCCCAATATCGGGGCTATGGACAAGCTGATCGACGCCGACGCGACGTTGATCATCACCCTGGACTGCGGCACCACCAGTGAGAAACCGATTGCCCATGCCCGCAGTCGCAGCGCCGATGTGCTGGTAATCGACCACCATCTGGCCGATCACGACCTTCCCGATGCCAACGCGCTGGTCAATCCCAATCGTCCGGACGATATTTCCGGGCTCGGCTATCTCTGCGCCGCCGGGGTCACCTTTATGGTGCTGGTTGCCGTCAATCGGGTGCTGCGCCAACGCGGCGATACCGGTCTGCCCGACTTGCTCAAACTGCTCGACATCGTCGCGCTGGGTACTGTCTGTGATGTGGTGCCGCTGGTCGGACTCAATCGTGCCTTTGTCATGCGCGGCCTGGAGGTTGCTCGTCGCGGCGACAATCATGGCATTGCTGCCCTGGCACTGGCCGCCCGTATCTCGGGACCGATCAATCCCTACCACTTTGGCTTTCTGATCGGCCCGCGCATCAATGCCGGTGGCCGTATCGGAAACGCCATTCTGGGCACTGAGTTGCTTACCGTCGATGATGAACACCACGCGCTGTCCATCGCGGCCAGGCTCGACGAACTCAACACTGAGCGCCAGCGCATTGAGGTCGAAGCAATCGAGGAGGCTGCCGCCGTCGCCGAAATAGAGATCGGCAGTGGAGAGGGCCAGCCGGTGCTCGTGTTGGCATCGGCGAATTGGCATCCTGGCGTGGTGGGGTTGATCGCGTCGCGTCTCAAGGATCGCTTTGAACGCCCCACTTTCGCCATTGCCCTGAACCCTGATGGCACCGGCACTGGCTCGGGTCGCTCCATGCCCGGCGTCGATCTGGGTAGCGCCATCATCCACGCCGTTGATGCCGGCCTGCTGGTCAAGGGCGGCGGGCACGCCATGGCCGCCGGCATTACCATCAAGCCGGGTCAACTTGGGCCGTTTCGCGCCTATCTGGCCGATGCGCTGTCGGTTGATGTTGCGGCTGCCCGCGCCGCCGCCACGCTCAAAATCGATGCCGCGCTGACCACCCGGGGCGCCACCATCAATCTGGTCAAGGATCTCGAACGGGCAGGGCCCTATGGTTCGGGTAATCCTGTTCCGGTCTTCGCCTTTCCGGCCCACCGCGCCAAATTCGCCCAGATCGTCGGTAATGGCGGCCATGTCAGCTTTGCGCTGGTCTCCGAGGATGGCGCCCGACTCAAGGCCATCGCCTTCCGGGCCGCCAGCACGGCCATCGGCGATGCACTGCTGTGCAGCAATGACAGCGCCTTTCACTTCGCCGGCAGTCTGGGCATCGATCATTATCAGGGCCGCGAACAGGTGCAATTCCGTCTGATCGATCTAGCCAAGCCTCAATCATAACAGAAACTTTTAGTTGATCCATCCCGTTGCTGCCTACGTAACAATAGCCCTCCTCGACGGAGGCATGCCCGACCATGACTGCCCCGAACATTGCCGTTATCGGATCGGAAATCGCCGGATTTTCAGCGGCTTGGCTGCTATCGTGGACTCAAAACGTCACTGTGCTTGAGCGCAATGATCGCCTGGACGGCCATGCCAACTTCCGCTTTACCAATAATCACGCCGTGCTGCACAGCGATGCCAGCTTCATGCCGCGCCATCGGCATTTGTGGTCGTCCTGGAACTATCTGCGTGGCAGGCAGGGCGAGGATGGTTTGAGCCTGACCTATTGGATGAACAGCCTGCAGTCCTTGGCCACTATATCCAACCTGTTCGTGACGCTGAACCCGCATCGCGCCTTTGCCCCTGACACCGTGCAATACCGGATCGACTACATCCACCCATTGTTCGACGCGGCAGCCATCGCAGCCCAAAAGGATCTCTGGCAGGTGCAGGGCACCCAGCACAGTTGGTTCGCAGGCGCTTGGATGGGCTATAGCCTCCATGATGATGGCCTGCAGGCCGGGCTGGAGGTGGCCGAGTGCATCGGGTCCGCGCAGCGCCCATGGCAGGTTGGCGGGCAGCGCGGTCGTATCGCCCATAATTGGCTCGAGGGAGATCTGCACCTGTGGGCCGCTCAATAGGCCCCGATCAACACGCCCAGGGCGCCATCTATGTCGATGAGGTGGTGCATAAGCGTGTCCGCCCCAGGCGCCATGCCCTGCGCTACCGCGTGTTCTCCATACTGGTCGATCTCGATCAGTTGGAGGCTCTGAATCCCAGGCTGCGGTTCTTCTCGCTGAACAGATTCAATATTGTGTCGCTGGTGACGCGTGATTTCGGTCCGCGGGACGGCGCCAACATAGCCGCATTCATCCGCGCCAAGGCCGCGGCGGCCGGCGGCGGAGAGATTGCGTGCATTCGCATGCTAGCCTATTCGCGGCTGCTCGGTTTCGCCTTCAACCCCATCATGATCTACTTTTGTGACGACGCGACCGGGGCGACCTGGTTTCTCGCTTATGAGGTGAGCAACACCTTTGGTAAACACCATTTTATTCTGCTGCTGTCGATCAGCCAAGTCCCGAAATTCATCACGAGGTCAAGAAGGCGTTCCTTGTCTCCCCGTTTAATACGCTTGAGGGCAATTAGCGTTTCGCCATCCGGCCATCGCAGTAACAAGTCTTTGTCGGTATCACCCTGTCGACCTTGGAGGTCGGCATATTGACGGCCTATTTCCAGGGTGATCGTCGTCTCTTGACCGTTGGCTATGATGACGAGTTCAAGCGCAAATGAGTCTATTACCTCAGCTATTGCGAGACCGGCCTCACCGAGGGAGCAATCGACGTCGGCATCTACCAATATCACAAGCCTGCTTGATATCAGATCTATTGTACGAAGAAGACCAGCCAACCATTTATAGGTCTTGTTATATTTAGGTGGCAGTTTGATCTATTTGTTGGGCATCAACTTGGCCATGAGCCAGAAGAAGATTGGATAGGGCAACCAGCGCACGGTTTTCATCAGCCACATCATGTGCCGCGGAAAGGCGATCTCGAAACCATCCGACTGCGTCAGCCCGTCAACGATCCGTCTGGCCGCGTTATCGGTTTCCATCAGAAACGGTACGGGACAATCGTTCTTGTCGGTCAGTTTGATCAGCCGCGCCGTCTAGCCGGCTGCGAGCCACCGCCGCATCGATGCCCGAACCGTTGCTGATGATCCAGGCCACATCCGGCTGCAGCATCATAGCCCGAACAGGGATTGCAGCGTCCGCATCAGCCGGCCGCGGAAGGTCAATTTGGTGTCCACCACTAGGCAGGTGTAGTCCGCGCTCGGCTCGGCAATTGGCTGATGCTCAACCTCCTCGTCATGGTTGGCAATGGTCGCCCGCAGCAAACACGCCAAACCGGTCCCGATAGGCCCCTGACAGGACAAGCGTCAGTTCCTGACCACCATGACTATGTTCGGGCACAGAGCGGCCAGCGGCCACGAGCAGAAGCATCAGGCGTGACCGTCCGTTCATGCCTCAAGCCAGGTCAGCCGTTGTCACGCCCCGGACCTGTCCACTTCCAACGGACCCCTTCGAGCCTATGCGGCAGATAGCGTTGCAAGGTGTAATGGTACGTCGCCTTGTAGCGCGCGTCATGCGTTGTCACTTCAACCCGGTCGTCATCGTTCAGCGCATCCATCAAGCGGTCCAGCAAACCGCTGGCTAGCTCGGCTTCGGGTTCGGCGTTCAGCAACGAACCAGCAATCGCATCGATATGGCGCAAGGTCTACCGGCCGCCTTTGAACACGGCCAGATGAGTGGCGATCATGGCGGCATAGAGTTCGTCCAGCGTACCGGCGCTAAATGCCATTAGCGTGGTGATATCCGAGTGGTGTTTAATGGTCATTGCAGGTTCTCCGGCATGGGCCGGAGTCGTCCATAGGCGAGATGCAGTCGCGATTTTACTTTCACTGTACCCAGCGGTGCGCTGACAGTCGCAGCGATCTGAACATGCGGCATGTCGTGGATAAAGCTCAGGCACACGACGTCCTGTTGTTCTGGCGGCAAGGATTTGAGCGCGATGGTCACGCGATTGATCGCCTGGTTCTGTTCGATCAGCACGCTCCCGCTCGGGGCGTCGCTGGCTAGTACAGCTTTTCGAGATCCTTATAGGGGTTGTTCTATTGCCGTCGCAGCTGATTAATCCGCAGATTGGGAGCAATCGTGAAAATCCAGGTGCTCGCGGCGCCGCGCTGGTTTGAATACAGCGATGCCTTGCGCCGTACCGACACGAAGGTTTCCTGCACCAGATCGTCGGCCACAGCCTCGCCGGCGCTAAGCTTGAGCATCATCGATTTGATGCGGGCCCAAAATGGCTGAATAGTGTGGCAAGCGCTGCCTTGTCACGGGATTGCGCCACGCGCAGCAACAGGCTTGTGGGATCATCCGTCATTGCCGCCCTGGATAGATGCCCAATTTCTCGTTCTATCATGCTCAAGGCATACATCGGTCGCTCCGCGCCTGTCAGCCCTTGTATAGGCATGAAACGGTCGCAGATCATTCAGCGCAGGATTTAACTGGCGCCAGGCGGCGCAAATTTGCACTTGCGCATGCATCAAGACAGCTGCGGGGATGGAGAATAGAGGTTCATGGTACGCCCACGGGGAATCGAACCCCGCTCTGCACCGTGAGAGGGTGCCGTCCTAACCGATAGACGATGGGCGCAGACCTAGAAAACTGGTTTATTATATACCATACTTCAATAGGAAGAAATGGTACGCCCTAGGGGAATCGAACCCCTCTCTGCACCGTGAAAGAGTGCCGTCCTAACCGATAGACGAAGGGCGCTTAAGTAATGCCGATCATATAATTGGATTATTTGGGTTGTGCAACCCATTTGCGCGTCCATTCGACGTTTTTTAGCAGCCCGAAAAGGTGATGGGGCGATTATGGCTGCGCGGACGGTCGCGCACATCCACATGGATGAACTGTCGGCCGGGATAGCAGCCCAGGCCACCAACCGCTTCGGTCCGCATGGCGAACATGATCAGATCCCGTTTGTCCACGCCAGGAATATAAAAATCGGTGGCCATGCAGCGCTTGTGATAAGAATTCTCCGCACCGCCAGTCTGCGCGTTGTGATTGCTATCGCGATAGCCTGAACTCATGATCACTTTGCGCCCGAAATGGCCCTCGAACTCCCACACTAGAAAGCGCAGCTTGGGCACTAGGCACAACGTATTGACTTCGTTGCTGGTGACGAAGGTGCCCCAGTCACTGCGCTTATTAGCATAGCTGGCATCACTGGAACTCGCGAATAGGGCCATGGGAACGCAGGCGCTGAGCGAAAACGCGCAGACAGCAATGGCGGCGGTGGATCGAAGAGCAGTATGCATGGCGACTTCCGAGAAACGCAGTTGTTGCTCTTGTGCAACAGGCAACGATCTGTTGCTGAAGTCGCTAAAATACGATCGGTTTCGCTAACCGCAGCCTAAGCTCTATGGTTAGCGAAACGTTAGTTGCCCCCCCCCA
>JALBVE010000006.1 GCA_025050575.1 Candidatus Devosia symbiotica | reverse complement strand
GGGTGGATGGCGCAACATTTTCTGTGATCTGGTACACGCTCGTCCGTAAAGGCTACAATGGCTCCCGTTTCTGCCTGGGGCATAGACCGGCCAAGAGCCTCTGTCTGCCTGGTATGGTAGTATTAGACTGCGAAACTGGTGCCGCAGCCGCACGACGCTATCGCATTGGGATTGCGGATTTGGAATGCCTGGCCGATCAGATCATCGACAAAGTCGATCTCCGAGCCACCCATGAATTCCAGGCTCATCGAATCGATCAGCACGACTGCATCGCCTTTTTGCAGAACGATATCGTCGTTACCGGCCTTTTCCTCTACGAGATTATATTCATACTGGAAGCCGGAGCACCCACCACCCGCCACCGAAATGCGCAACACCGTCCCTTCGGCCTCTTTGGCCAGAATTCGCGACACATGTTTGGCGGCGCGGTCGGTCAACACAACTTGGTTCGGGGCGAGAGCGGTATCGATCATTTGAATTTCCGTGCCGTTTCGTAATGTCATAACGGTCAGGATAAAATAGTAACTCTGGGCCGGAATGAAAAGGGCTAAAAGATTGGGCGATCATCACCAATGAGCGATACTGCGGTTTACGCCTCCAAACCCGAACACTCGCTGGGCCGCTTTGATGATGCCGGACCTAGTGCCACGCGCAGTGAATTCCAGCGCGATCGCGATCGGATCATTCACTCCACCGCCTTTCGCCGCTTGCAGCACAAGACCCAGGTCTTCTTCGAGCACGACGGCAATCATTTCCGCAACCGACTGACCCACACGCTCGAAGTCAGCCAAATGGCCCGCTCCATGGCGCGAGCTCTTCATCTCAATGAAGACCTCGCTGAGGCCGTCGCCCTGTCACATGATCTTGGCCACACCCCCTTTGGCCATGCCGGCGAGCGGGCGTTGCATAGTGCCATGGCGCCCTATGGTGGCTTTGATCACAATATCCAGGCCATGCGCGTCGTCACCCGGCTAGAAAACCGCTATGCTGAGCATGACGGTCTTAATCTGACCTGGGAAACTCTTGAGGGCATTCTCAAGCACAACGGGCCGCTGACCAATCCGGACCGCACCCATTTTGGCAAATACGCCGAAGAGGGGCTACCCACCAGTCTTGATGACATTCCCGTCTGTGCCGATCTGCGTCTGTCCAGCTTTGCCTCGCTCGAGGCCCAGACCGCCGCCATTGCCGACGATATTGCCTATAATGCGCATGACGTCGATGATGCCCTGCGTGCCGGCCTGATCATCCTGCCTGACCTCATCGATGTCTCTTTCGCCGGGCTAATCGTGCGCGAAGTGCTGGATCGATATCCGGAAATTGCACCCAAGCGGCAGGCGCATGAGGTGCAACGCCGGTTGATTATCCGCAGCATTGAAGACGTCATTATCACCACTGCCACCAATATCAAGGTGGCCGGTGTTGCCTCGGCCGAAGATGTCCGCATGGCCGGCAAGACCCTCGTCACCTTCTCGCCGCAGGTGGCGAAGGCTGTTAGCGGTCTAAAGGCGTTTCTGTTTCGCCGTGTCTATCGCCATGAATCGGTGATGATTTCGGTGCGTCAGAGCGAGCAACTGATTACCGACCTTTTTGCACGCTATATGGACACCCGCGATCTGCCGGGGCGCTGGGGCGTGGCGGCAGAGGCGGCCCCCAGCAATGCTAAACTGGCCCGCATTGTGGCCGATTTCATTGCCGGCATGACCGATCCCTATGCCCTGGACGAATATGCGCGCCTGTTTGACGCTCGACCGGAATTTCGTTAACCCCGGCGAATCTCAATAGTCAGGTCTATCATGGACATTTTTGCTCTGTTTTCCGCGCGTGTCGCCAATGCGATACATGTTCTCTACCCCGAAGTCGGTGCTAATCTTTTGGCCCGCATAGTGGTCGAGCCACCGCGCGATCCTGCCCACGGCGATCTGTCCACCAATGCGGCCATGGTTGTGGCCAAGCCGCTGGGCAAGAACCTGCGCGAAATCGCCAATGCACTGGTAGTGCATTTCAAGCACGACAGCGACGTCACCAGCGTTGAAGTGGCCGGCCCCGGCTTTATCAATTTCCGCCTTGACGTGCCCATCTGGCACTCTGTGCTGCGCGCCATTGCCGAGCAGGGTGCCGATTTCGGGCGTTCGACCCTAGGCGGCGGCGCGGCCGTTAATATCGAGTATGTTTCGGCTAATCCGACCGGTCCCATGCATGTGGGCCACACTAGGGGCGCCGTATTTGGCGACACGCTGGCGTCGCTAATGGCCTATTCGGGCTACGAGGTGACGCGCGAATACTATATCAATGATGCCGGCAGCCAGATCGATACACTCGCTCGGTCCACAATGCTGCGCTATCGCGAGGCCCTTGGTGAAACCATCAGGATCCCGCCCAGTCTGTATCCTGGCGATTATCTGGTGCCGGTCGGACAGGCGCTCAAGGCTGAGTTCGGCGACAGTCTGCTAGTCAAGCCCGAAGCCGAAGCCCTGGCGATTGCCAAGGAGCGCGTCCTGGTTGCTATGCTCGAGTTGATCAAGGCCGACTTAGCCTTGCTGGGCATCCATCACGACGTGTTCTTTTCTGAGCGCCAGCTGCACGAACAAGGGGGCGATATCGACTTGACCCTGGCCTGGCTGCGTGAAAAGGGCATGATCTATCAGGGCAGATTGGAGCCCCCCAAGGGCAAGACGCCTGATGAATGGGAAGATCGCGAGCAAACGCTGTTCCGCGCCACTGATTTCGGCGACGACACTGACCGCGCGCTGATCAAGTCAGACGGCTCCTACACCTATTTTGCCGCCGACATCGCCTATCACCGCAACAAGTTCCTGCGCGGTTTCAACCGTATGATCAATGTATTGGGGGCGGACCATTCCGGCTATGTCAAACGCTTGCAGGCGGCCACTAAGGCAGTCTCGCTCAACGCTGCCGACATGGATGTGCGGATCTGCCAATTGGTGCGCCTGCTCAAGAATGGTGAGCCATTCAAGATGTCCAAGCGCTCGGGCGACTTGGTAACGCTGGCCGATGTGGTGGAAGAAGTTGGTGCCGACGCGATTCGCTTCATGTTGATATATCGGCGCAATGACGCTTCCATGGATTTCGACTTTGCTTTGGTCAAAGAGAAGACCAAGGACAATCCAGTGTTTTATGTTCAGTACGCGCACGCCCGCGCCTATTCGATCTTCAAGACCGCGGCCCGCGATCTGCCTGAGCTCGATCTTTCGTCCGCCGCGTTGGCCAGCGCCGAAGTCGAACGTATTGTCACGCCTGAAGAACTTGACCTGGTTCGGGTTCTCGCCGCCTGGCCGCGCACGGTCACGGCGGCCGCTATTGCGCACGAGCCGCACCGTATTGCATTCTATATGCATGAACTGGCTGCGGCCTTCCATCGCTTCTGGGCAAAGGGTAAAGATAATGCTCAGTTACGTTTTGTTAACCAAGATGACCCGAAGCTCAGTTTTGCCAGACTTGCTTTGGTCGATGCTGTCCGTCAGATAATCGTCAACGGCCTCGGAATTTTGGGCGTGTCCGCTCCGACGGAGCTTTCATAATTCGGGCGCAATACTGTGTTGAATCACGCAAAATGGCCCGCATTGGGTGTCGTTTCAGCAATTTAGAGGGTGCTGCTTTATGCTAGCGAAATTCTAACGAATGGCCGGACAATCTGAAGCCGCAGACGATCTAATCGCTGAACTTGCCAAGCTAATGGCGCAGGATGCGCAGGGCGACCGAGAAGAAAAGCAAGCTGCGACCCCAGCGGCACCGATTCAGTTTGCACCAGTGCGCATTTCTAGCGAGTCTGAGCAGAAACCGGATTCCAGCGCGCCGACGGATTTCCTGCGTTCGCTTTCGGTTTCGCCTGTGGATGCACCCAAGCCGCAGGCCACTCAGGATGCTGTCAACGCCAATACGACTATCCTTGGCCAGCAGGTACCTGCTGCCAAGCCTGATCCCGCCCCGTTCCATTTCGATTTTGGCCTTCGCGGCAGTAGTCCGACCTCTGGGATTGAGGACGCGCCGGTCGTCAATGCAGCCCCGGCGCTGCAGGTTGATGAACAGGACACGATTGCGGACTTGATTTCTGCCGATCTGGCATCGCTGTCGCCTAACCCGATCGCCCCCGTAGCGCTGGCACTCGAGGAGCGCCCTGCTGCAAGTGTTGAGCCAGCTCTGATGGCTACGACAGTGGCCGCCAATATCGGCACCCAGACTGGCGAGAGTATTGGAATGCCGCGTGCCGACCAGGATCGCTTCAAAATGCGGCCTGTGTTTGGTCTCGGATCCACCGCCGCTCGCCCCATCTCGTCTGCCGCCAATACGACAACAACTGCGTTGCAGCAGCCGCCTGCACCCGCTGTGGTTGTGCCAACCGCGTTTACTGATAGTTGGACTCAGTTTGCGGACAACTCGATCCAAAACGACCCGATTGATGAAATTGAGAACCTGATTGGCCGGGCAATGCGCGTTGAATTCGATATGCAGGCCGATGAGGCACCGACGCCAGAGCCTATGCCGGTTGCAACAATGCCGAAGTCCGCGCCAAGTCCGGTTCTGCGAAGCCTGGCGACACCGACACTGCCGGCCGATAACCCTGGCGGGATGTCGGCAGTCGATCAAACCATTTTTGCGGCGGCGCAAGCTACCGGGGACGATCTGGATTCGGTCAACGAGCCCGAGACGTCCGATAATGCGTCCGAATCGTCTTTGGCCGCTCCTTGGCAACCCCGCAGCCTTGGCATTTTACGCACACTGGCGGACCCTCTAGTCGCCGTTATCCTTTTGCTTGCCGCTGGATTCGGCCTGTATTGGGTGCTTGTCTTGGGAAGTCGCGATGCCGATCCGGTTCCACTGCTGACCGCCGACGCCACACCAAGCAAGGAAATTGCGCCGGCTGTTGCGGCCGATGAAACCATTGTTCCGCAATCAGTTGTTTTTAATGAAATGGATGGCGTTGCGCCTGGTGCTGACGAGCAGCTCGTCTCCCGTGACCAGACCGACATCAATGAAGTGACTCAGGTTGCCACTGCCGCCACCGACTTGAGCGAAGCAGGCCTGACCAATCGCAAGGTTCGCACCGTCAAGGTCCGTCCCGATGGCACCATTGTCAGTGGCGACGACGGGGTCGCGGGCAACGCAATTCTGCCCGTTGATCGTCCCAATGTGCCTGCCGTGCCCGGCGCCGAAACCGCTGCACCTAAATTGCTCGCCAGTGTTGAAGCCGTCGAGCCTGCACCTGACGCCGTCCTTGCAGAGACTACACTTTTTCCAGTGCAATCGGGGGTCATGGTTCCTGCCGTTGATCTGGCGGGTAATCTGATTGAGGGCAAGTCGGCGGTTGTGCCCTTGGTGCGCCCGATTGCTCTCAAGCTTCCGGCTGCATCACAGGCCGCAGTCAATGTTCAGGCCACACCGGAGGCTGCCGCAACGTCGTCATTGACTATTCCCAGGGCGACCAAAGTGCCGGCTTTGGGCGACACTGCCCCGGCCTATGTTCAACTCGCGTCCCAGCGCAGCGAGGCCGATGCGCGCCAGTCTGCCCAGAACATGGTGACTCGCTATGGCCCGCTGTTTGGTGGCGCTAATCTAGAAGTCCAGCGTGTCGATCTTGGTATCAAGGGCATCTACTACCGGGTCCGCGTTCCAGCCAGTTCGCTTGAACAAGCCAATATGATCTGCACCAACGTCAAGGCCGCGGGCGGCGACTGCTTCATCTTGTGAGTAGTCGTCGCGCACCCACCCTAGCTTGACGGTCAGCAAGACAGTGGCCAAGGACAGCGCGATATTTCAGCAGCCCGGCGTGCTTTAATGACTTCTGCCCAGACCAACTGGTTTGACAAGCCGGCCACGCCCGCCGATGACGATATTCTCTATGTCGATGTTGACGGCTATGAAGGGCCGCTTGATCTGCTGCTCGATCTGGCGCGTCGCCAGAAAGTTGATCTTGCCGTCATCTCGGTACTGGCACTGGCCAAGCAATATCTGCTGTTTATCAAAAAGGTGCGCGAGAAGCGCATTGAACTTGCAGCTGACTATCTGGTGATGGCTGCCTGGCTGACCTATCTCAAAAGCCGCCTGATAGTGCCGCAGGCCGCTTCCGATGATGAACCGCCCGGAGAAATGCTGGCAGCCATGCTGCAGTTTCGCCTCAAGCGTCTTGAGGGCATGCGAGTCGCCGTCAGCCAGTTGATGAACCGCCCGCGCCTGGGGTTTCAGGTCTATGCCCGCGGCATGCCCGAACCCATCGAGATTGCTCATATCAGCCTGTGGAGGGCCTCGCTTTACGATCTGCTCAAGTCCTATTCTATCCAGCGCGAAAAAGGCGTCACCGTCGACTACGCGCCATTGCAACGTACGGTCTGGTCGCTGCAGGATGCCAGCGATATTCTCCAGCGTCTGATTGGTGATAGTTTTGACTGGATACCGATGGATACCTATCTCATCGATTATCTGGTCACGCCCGGCGAACGCGCCACCATTCGCGCCTCGACTTTTGCCTCCAGCCTTGAACTGGTGCGCCAGGGGCAGATCGATATTCGCCAAAGCAAGACTTTTGGTCCGCTTTTCATCCGCCGTCATCGAAGTGATCCATCGTGAACGACCAGCCAGACAAAATCAGCGAGATCAATGAACGCAATCTGCGTGTGCTTGAAGCGGTGCTTTTCGCGTCCTCTGAACCACTCGATGTGAGCAGTCTGCTGACCTATATGGGCGAAGGGGCAAATATTGCTAACCTGCTCGTAGCTCTGCAGCAGCGCTATGCTGGTCGCGGCGTCAATCTAGTGCAGCGCGGCGACAAATGGGCCTTCCGCACCGCCGAAGACCTCAGTTTTCTGCTGCGCCGCGAGGAACAGAAGACCCGGACTCTCTCCAGAGCTGCGCTCGAAACCCTGTCGATCATCGCCTATCATCAACCCACAACTCGGGCCGAAATTGAAGAAGTTCGCGGCATCGCCACCGGCAAAGGGACCATCGATCTGCTAATGGCAGCTGGCTGGATACGTATGCGCGGGCGCCGCCGCGCCCCCGGTCGGCCGGTGACCTATGGTACCACTGACGCCTTCCTCGATCACTTCGGGCTGGAAAGCCTGAGCGATCTGCCGGGGCTGGACGAGCTGAAGGGCGCTGGCCTGCTTTCCAACCGCCTGCCGTCCTCTATGCAGATCCCGCTTCCCTTTGACGGTGCGCTTCGCGATGACGAGGGTCCGCTGGATCCCGACGATCTGGATGGCGAGGACAAAAACGCCTGATGACTGAAGAACTTGCAGGCTAGGGGGGGCGGCACTATCAGCGTCAACTTCGCCACCACACTCGAATTTGATGCCGTCGATGTTCGTCTCGGTGGGTAGGGTAGTGCTCAGCCGGTTCAGCCTGACCCTGCGTCTAAGTAAAATTGTCTGTCTGCTTGGCGATTTGGATTCAGACAAATCAACCGCATTGCGCGTTGTCGCCGGCATCCAGCCAGTCTACGCCGGCACCGTACGCATCAATGGCGAAATCGTCTCGGCGCCAGGCGTGACTATACCTGCTGATTGACGCGGTATTAGCTTAATGTTTCAGGACGTTGCGCTATTTTTGCATCTGACGGTGCTGCACAATATGCTGTTCGGCCTGCGCAAACTCGGCCGGACCGCCGCTCTTGCTCAGGCCAGCGCTGCCCTGCGCCGTGTCGGCTTGGGTGACCGCGAGGCCGATTACCCGCCTATGCTCTCGGACGGCCAGTAATAGCGCCTGGCGCTGGCCCGTAGAGTGACGCCACGCCCGAGTGTCTTGCTGCTCGACGAGTTATTTTCCAGCCTTGACGCCCGTCTGCACGAAACGGTGCGCGAGGAGACCATGGCGATCCTGCATGAAACTAATGTGACCAGCCTGATCGTCACTCATGATCCCAAATTAATCCATAGTGCTGAGCGATCGAATGGCTCTGCTGCGACATGAGCGCATCGCGCAGATCGGCACGGGCGCCAAAATCTACCGTCAACCCATCAATCTGAGTGCTGCCCGCTTTTTTCTCGTCACTCAGCGAAATCAAGGCCGTCGTTGCCAATAAGGCGGTTTTAATCCCGCTTGGCGAAGTACCTACGCCTAGTCTTCGGGATGGCGCTGCCGTTACCACCGCCATCCGGCCGGCTGGCGGGGCTCGACTGCGTCTGAGCGACCCCTGAACACCAGGTCTTGTCGTTAGCAAGCGTGACGCCATCGGCGAAGACATCTGCGAGATCAAAGTCGCAGAACTAGGCGCGCCATTGGACGTTCGTCAGCCTGCCAGTACGGCGCTAGCGGTCGGTCAGGACGTGTTCGTCATCCTTAACCCGGAACACGTTCTTGTGTTTCCCCGCGTTTGAACCTATTTCTGGTCTATATCTTCGCGTGTAAAGCGTTCTGAAAATAATCTAGGGAGTCCAAAATGCACGCGCCAGGAATTTGGGGTATTCTCGTTGTCGCCGTTGTCGTGATCCTGCTGTTTGGCCGGGGCAAGATTTCCGGGATGATGAGTGAAGTTGCTACCGGTATCAAAGCCTTTCAGAAGGGCCTCAAGGATGATGACGACAAGCCTGTCGACTGCGTCGACATAGCTAAAACCGCTCAACCTGAGAAAAAGACGTCTAAGCGTTGATGCCTGTCGCGCCTTTGCTTTGAGGAATAAAGACTATGCTCGGCTTGGGCTGGACAGAAATGCTGGTGATCGGCGTCATGGTGTTGATTTTTATCGGACCGAAGGACCTGCCTGTAGTGATGAGCCGCGTCGGCAAGATTATCGGCCAGATCAAACGCATGGGCACCGACTTCCAGCGTGGAATTAACAAGACGACTGGCCTTGATGAAGTGCGCAATTTGCGCAGTTCACTCACCGTGCCGTTCAAGAAGACCACCGATGAAATCCGCAAGGAATTTAACGCTATGACGCCAACGGAAGTCCAACCCTCGGGTGTCATCAAACCGGCTAGTCCGGGTGCTGAGAGTGTCGTCGACGAGATTAAGGCCAAGGCCGGCATGACAGAGCCGACTGTTCCGATGGCCGCCGACGAAACGGCTAAAGCCGCTAGCTTTAAATCTGCCGGCCCGCCGCTATCTACCTCATCGGCGAGGTTCGGCAAACTACCTTTTGTTGCTGCTAAAAAGGCGCCCGCCAGAGCCAAGGCAACCCCGACGCGGCCGATAGTGGCCACTGATCTGGCCACCATTGATGCTCCGGCGCCATCGGTCAAGAAGGCATCAATCAGAAAGCCTGCCGCCAAAGCGCCCACGGTCACTAAAAAGCCAGCCGCTGCAAAGCCTGTAGCGGCCAAGGCAGCCGCCGCGCCTCAGAAGGCCACCGCAGCAAAGCCTGCAGCCAAAAAGCGCAGGCCGGCAAAACCCAAGGCGGCATCGACCGCTGTCGCTGCTGCTGACAAGGCTAGGGACCAGTAGACCATGGCCGATCTCAAGCAGATTACAGACAAAGAAGCCCCACTGCTTGAGCATCTTGTCGAGCTGCGCAGGCGCCTGATCTATTCGGCAATCACCATCGTGGTATTGATGGCGTTCTGCTTCATCTTCGCCAGTACCATCTATGACTGGCTGCTGATCCCTTATAAGCATGCCGTGCCTGGCACTAATCTAATTTTCACGGCGCCTCAGGAACTGTTCTTCACCTATCTCAATGTCGCCCTGTTCGGCGCGATCTTCCTCGGCTTTCCTATCGTTGCCAGTCAGATTTATCTGTTTGTGGCCCCAGGGCTCTACAAGCACGAGCGCAAGGCCTTCATCCCCTATCTGATTGCCACACCTGTGTTTTTTGTTGTTGGTGCGGCCCTAGTCTATCTGGCGGTGCTGCCTATGGCGTTGTGCTTCTTTGCCGGCATGCAGACCGAAGATATCACCATGATGACCAGTGTCAGCGAGTATCTTAGCCTCGCCATGCTGCTCATCCTGGCGTTCGGTATCTGCTTCCAGCTGCCGGTGATATTGACCCTACTGGCCCAGATCGATCTGGTCCGTGTCGACATGCTCAAAAAGGGCCGCCGCTATGCAGTCGTCGGCATCCTGATCTTTGCTGCTTTCATTACCCCGCCCGATCCAATCTCCCAGCTTGGTCTTGCCCTGCCAATGTACTTGCTCTACGAATTCTCGATCATGTCCGTGCGGTTGGTCGAGCGCTGTCGTGCTGCTGCCTTGGCAGCGCAGGAAGCGAAAATCTCTGGCTCATCGTCCGAATAGACTCTCAGCCTGACCTCAAGGCTGAGGGTGAAATTTCCTTGTGGCCTCGCAGGTGCGTCACGAGTTAGTATTAGCCTATACTAATCAGAGGCGGGCGGTGTCCGTAACAGCCATGTTCGATATCAAGTGGATCAGAGCCAATGCCGACGCCTTCGACGCTGCCATTTCGCGGCGCAAGGGGTCATCTGCGAGCGCCGCCGATCTGCTCGCTATCGATGACCGTCGGCGCGATATCATCACCCGGCTCAACGAAGCGCAGGAACAGCGCAATACGCTGTCCAAGCAGATCGGTCAGGCCAAGATCCAGAAGGATGAGGCCAAGGCTACTGCGCTAATGGCCGAAGTAGCGTGGCTCAAGGACTTCATTTCCCAGGGCGAGGCCGATGAACGCATTGTCGAGGCCGAACTGTACGCCGCCCTCTCGGTAATCCCCAATCTGGTCTTCGATGATGTTCCAGATGGCGCTGACGAAGCCGGCAATGCCGAATATTTCGGCCGTAACGGTACCGCCGCCACAGCGGCTCTTCAGCGCACACCAAAGCCCAGCTTTGCTTTCGCGCCCAAGAAACATTACGAAGTTGGCGTCGCCGTGCGCGAGATGGATTTTGAAGCAGCTGCCAAACTTTCCGGCAGTCGCTTTGTTGCGCTCAAAGGGCAGGTTGCCCGTCTCGAACGAGGCCTTGGCCAGTTCATGCTCGATCTGCACACCACCGAGCATGGCTATCTTGAAGTCCAGCCGCCGCTGCTGGTGCGTGACGAGGCGCTATTTGGCACTAACCAATTGCCCAAGTTCGAGGCAGATTTGTTCTTCGCACCACATGGGGATAGCCGACTGGCCTTAATCCCCACCGCCGAAGTCCCGCTCACCAACATGGTGCGCGAATCCATCCTCTCTGAAGAAGAACTGCCGCTGCGCATGACGGCCCTTACGCCGTGTTTCCGCTCCGAAGCTGGTTCGGCTGGCCGTGACACGCGCGGCATGCTGCGCCAGCACCAGTTCAACAAAGTTGAGATGGTGTCCATTACCACGCCGGAAACGTCCAGCGACGAGCATGAACGCATGCTGACCTGTGCCGAAGCAGTGCTGCAAAAGCTTGGTCTGCATTATCGCGTCATGAATCTGTGTACTGGCGATATCGGTTTCGGCGCCAAAAAGACCTATGACCTCGAAGTCTGGTTGCCCGGGCAGAATATCTATCGCGAGATTTCCTCGGTGTCGGTTTGCGGTGATTTCCAGGCCCGCCGCATGGATGCCCGTTTTCGCTCGGCCGGTGAAAAGCAGGCACCGCGTTTCGTGCATACGCTCAATGGCTCTGGTACCGCCGTTGGCCGTTGCTTGATTGCCGTGTTGGAAAACTACCAGCAGGAGGATGGCTCAGTGCTCGTGCCCGACGTGCTGCAGCCTTACATGGGTGGACTTAAGTCCATCGGCGCCAACTGATGAGTCTACGCATCCTCATCACCAATGACGATGGTGTGGATGCGCCAGGCCTCGCCATCATGGCTGATATCGCCCGGGGGCTCAGCGATGATGTCTGGATTGTCGCTCCTGACGGCAATCAATCCGGGGCAGGGCACCGGCTCAGCTTTGGCCATGAGCTGACTATCAATCGCCGCGATTCTAAGACCTTTACCATCATCAACGGATCGCCCGCCGACTGCGTCGTTGCCGGCATGACGCATCTGCTGGGTAGTAAACTGGCCGACATCGTGCTTTCGGGCGTCAATGCCGGTCAGAATCTAGGCGACATCGTCAATTGCTCGGGTACCGCTGCCGGCGCGCGCGAAGGCGCCATGCAGGGCGCCATCGGCATCGCCATGAGCCAGGGTATCGACTACGAGGTCAGCCGCGATGTCGATTGGTCCAATGCCCGGACCCATGGTCTTGCTGCCGCGCAGGCGATCATTGCGGCGGCCCAGGGGCGCGGACATTATTACAACGTCAATTTCCCATTCTGTAACCCTGCCGCCACCAAAGGTATCGCGGTCGTGCCGCTACAGCGTTTTTCGCGCTCACCGTTCCGCTATTTTCCCAGCGTCAATGCCGGCAAGTTTTTTGTCGCCATCCCTGAGACGCCACAGCCGCTTGATCGCGGTGCCGATTTCGAGCGCCTGCGCCGCGATGGCTATGTGACCGTTACCCCACTGATGTTGCAGCAGACTGATTTGGATTTGGTTGAGCGGCTTAACGGCACACTGACGCTCTAGCGCCACCGCCGCGGCCCCAATTTGCGGCGGCGTTGCTCTTCAACCTTACTCAATCCGGAATCGCGTGCGGGCGATTTTGCTCAAATCGCATCGGCTTTAAACTCGTCTTTACCTTACTAGCCCAGTCTCAAATTCGTGTTGAGTACCTGCGTACGAGTAAGCTGATGAGTATCCGCGTATCCCGCTGGGCACCTAAGAGTGCCGTTGCGATGGCTGGCCTTCTGACTGCTGCCGTTGCCCTGTCCGGGTGTTCCGGTTTTAGTAGTCGCGCCTTTAGTGACCCTACCGCGACCGGCTCGCTGCCGCAGGCCGCGCCACAATCCTTCAACCAGCCTATGCCCGCCAGTCTTGGTGCGCCGCAGGTCATGGTTGCTGAAGCCCAATTTGTCCCGCCGGCCAATGTCGGTGGCGGCGCAGGGGTGGTCCAGGCCATCCAGCCGCTTTGGGGTCAGTCGACACAATCCGCTTTTGGCCAACCGATCGCGCCTTTGACAGGCGGCACGGTAGCGAGCGTTCAGTCGCAAAATCTACCAGTTTTGAGTAACTCGTCCCAGGGATCCATTCCAGCCATGCAAGCACAGTCCTCCGCCGCCTCAGCGATCATGCCCTCACCCGCTGCTTTAAGTAGAATACCAATCAATAGTTCGATGCCGACCCTGGCAGCAGTCACCCCGGCGGCGCCGGCTTCTGATAATACTTTTACTCATACTATCGCCAGCGGCGAGTCGCTCTACACCATCGCCCGCCTTTATGAAGTGACGACCCAGTCGCTGGTGCAAGCCAATAATCTGGCTTCGCCCGACAAGATCGTCGTAGGCCAGAAAGTCATTATCCCGGGCCGATCCGATCTGATCGCTACCAAAGCGCCCGTCACCAAGACTGCATCTGCCGACAGCAACGTCGCCCCGGTCCCAGCCAAGCAGACCTTGTCGCAGGCAGCGCCTAACGCATTGCAGACCAGCAAGACAACCGTTGTTGCCCCAGCTCCCGCGTTGGCACCTGCTCCTGTCACAGTTGCCGCCGCGCCAGCCGCCGAGCCCGTCATATCGGGTAACGACAAGTTCCGCTGGCCCGTCAGCGGCCGCGTGCTGGTTGATTTCGCCGGTTCCAAGGGCGCCGGCATCAATATTGAAGCCGCCGAAGGCGCGCCCATCAAAGCCGCCGAGAATGGCACTGTAATTTATGTTGGCTCAGGCGTTGAGGGCTATGGCAATCTCATCCTGATCCGCCATCCCAATGGCTATGTATCGGCCTACGCTCATCTAGGGATAATAAATGTCGCCAAGGGGACCAATGTCGGCCGCGGCGACACCATCGGCGCTGCCGGCAAGACAGGTTCGGTGACCAAGCCACAACTGCATTTCGAGCTGCGCAAGGGAGCCACCCCGGTCGATCCCGTCCCACTACTCGTTAGTTAAGCGGACGATGGCCACACTGCAGACCAAAAAAGCCCCGCCAGTAGCGGGCGTTTTGCTTGAGGGCGCTGACTTGCCCATTTCGCCGGCCAGCGTGCACACTAACTGGATGGCAACGCGCCCTGACCGGGCGGCTACGCGTGGCCGCCCATTCCATCGCTCGTGCCTCCAGAACGGCTTCGTCGATATCGATGCCGTAGTAGCCAGCATAGCTACGCACCCATGGTCAAATACGTCGGCTGATCACAATTGTGGAAGCCCAGCCACAGGCCGAACCGATCGGATAGGAAGACCTTCTCTTCCACCATCTCGCCGGGATTGATCGCTGTTGGGCGCTTAATCCCGATCATCTCACGCGGCATCAGATGGCGGCGGTTCGACGTGGCATAGAACAATACATTGTCCGGACGCCCCTCCAAGTCGCCGTTCAGAATAAACTTGAGCGATTTGTAGTTGGTCTCGCCGCTGTCAAAACTCAGATCGTCGCAGAACACGATGAACCGGACGGGCTCATGCCCGATGCGGCGCATCAGGGCGGGGGGGTCTCGAGATCTTCTTAGGCGATCTCGATCAGCACTAGCCGTTCAAACGCCCCAGCCTTCCGCGCGATGATGTCGCCGTGAATTGCCTTGACCAGAGAGTTTTTGCCCATGCCCACGATCATGCCACGCGCATCCCACAGCAGGGCATTGTTGGCGCCATGCCCTCGGGAAAATTGTTCAGTGTTACGCAGCAGGATGTCTTGCGCTGTGTCGATACCCTTGAGCATGACCAGAGGCACCCGACTGATCTGCGGTACGGCAACCAGTTGCGCCGAATCGCCATCCCAGTGATAGGCATCGGCCGCGCCCAGTCCGAGCGCATCGGTCTGGAGGAGGCGCCAAAGCCTTCAGTGCATTAGTAATTATCGCGAGTTTGGCAGTGATTTCGGCCAGATGGTCTTTGCCCTTTAACACAGTCTATTCTTAAACTCAGCGTGGCAATTTGCGGCGTCGAGAATGCCTTTGCAATCGCTGGGACGCAAATGTATAATCCGGCCGATTTTGACCGGGGCGCAAGTGCAACAGGCCCCATATGCGTCCAGTGGCGTTAAGCCGCGATTTAGATCAACTGGCGCTGTCCTTTCCAAAACAACGAAGAAATCAAGGAGCTCGCCATGTTTGTAACGCTAGCTTTTGCTCAGGCAGCCAGCGCCGCCCCCCCCGCAGGCGGCATCAGTGATATTTTCGTCCAATTGATGCCCATTCTGCTGCTAGTCGTTATCTTCTGGTTCCTGATCTTCCGCCCGCAGCAGAAACGGCTGAAAGCCCAGCAGGTCATGCTGGCAGCCATTCGTCGCGGCGACACCGTCGTGACTACCGGTGGCATTGTCGGCAAGGTCACCAAGGCTGTTGATGGCGAAGATCTCGAAGTGGAAATCGCTTCTGGTGTCAAGGTCAAGGTGGTGCGCGGCATGATTTCAGACGTGCGTTCCAAGGCTGAGCCGGTCAACGACAACAAGCCGGCTTGATCGCAGCCTCAAAAATTTCGCCGGAACCTTTAGGCTCCGGCATTTTTCCTTCCAGGACAACATAAATGCAGTTCTCGCCGGTCCGTACCGTCATCATCATTGCTGTCACGCTGTTGGGCTTTCTGTTCGCCCTGCCGAGCTTTTTGCCGCAAACGGTGCGCGACGCCTGGCCGAGTTGGCTGCCATCGCAAACCATCGTGCTTGGCCTTGATCTGCAAGGTGGTTCGCATCTGCTGCTTGAGGTCAATCAGGACGGTATTGTTACTGAGCGACTGGCCAATCTCCGCCGCGACGCCCGCAGCATCCTGGCCAATGATAATGGCATCGGCAACCTAATCATGACGGATCTGGCAACCCGTACAATTGTGATCGAACTGACCGATCCGACCCAGTCCGAGGCCGCGCTAACGGCGCTGCAAAGCCTGCAGAGCAACATTGGCAGCTCCCTGTTTTCGAGCTCGAGCGTTCAGGAATTGATGATTGAGCCTGCTGCGGATGGCAAGATTTCTGTTGCACTCACTCAGGAAGGCATCGACGACCGCACGTCCGCTCTGATGGCGCAGTCGATCGAAGTCATCCGCAATCGTATTGACGAACTTGGCACCACCGAGCCGACCATTCAGCGTCAGGGCAACAACCGTGTCCTGGTCCAGGTGCCTGGCTTTGGTGATTCCACGCGACTTAAGGACATAATTTCGCGCACCGCGCGCCTGACCTTCCATATGGTATACCCAGACATGACCGCCGCACAGGCCGAGGCTCAGGGCCTGCCCGCCGGCACAATGATCCTGCCTAGCCAGGATGGTGGCAATGAATTGCTCTATGAAGATATCGCGCTGGGCGGCGAGTCGTTAGTTGATGCGCAGCCTAGCTATGACCAGCAGCGTTCAATGCCTGTGGTGAGCTTCCGTTTCGATACCCGCGGCGCCATCACGTTTGGCCAGATCACCTCGGCCAATGTGGGTAAACGTTTCGCCATCGTCCTCGACAATCAGGTCATCACTGCGCCCATCATCCAATCGGCCATTACGGGCGGCTCTGGGCAAATCAGTGGCAGCTTCACCACTGCGACGGCCAATGATCTTGCCGTCTTGCTGCGCGTCGGTGCTTTGCCTGCCAGCCTCGATATCGTTGAGGAGCGTTCGGTCAGCGCTAGCCTAGGTGCCGATTCGATCCGTTCAGGTGTCACCGCTGGCATCATCGGCGCCATTGCTGTGGTTGTTTTCATGGTGATCGCCTATGGGCTGTTCGGCGTCTTCGCCAATATTGCCGTGCTGCTCAATGTCGTCCTGATCCTGGCTGCGCTCTCGATGCTCGGCGCTACGCTAACCTTGCCTGGTATCGCCGGTATTGTGCTCACCATCGGCATGGCTGTGGATGCTAATGTGCTGATCTATGAGCGTATCCGAGAGGAACTGGCTGCGGGACGCAGCAAGATATCGGCTATCGAGGCCGGCTTCCAGCGCGCCATGAGCACCATTCTAGATGCCAATATCACCACGCTGATTGCCGCAGTCGTGCTGTTCTATCTCGGGTCTGGACCGGTCCAGGGCTTTGCAGTAACACTGGCTTTGGGAATTCTGACGACGCTGTTCACCGCCTATATGGTAACCCTGTTCATTGTTGGCCGCTGGTATAATTGGATTCGCCCCAAGACGCTAAAGATCCAGTTCGTTCGTCTAATTCCGGATGGCACCAAGTTCTCGTTCATGGCGATCCACAAATACGCGCTTGCCTTCTCGGTCATCACCTCGCTGTTGTCGCTGGGTTGGTTCGGCTATCACGGCCTCAACCTGGGCATCGACTTCCGTGGCGGTTCAGCCATGGAAATCCAGGCTACCTCCGGTATCGCCGATCCAGGGGTAATCCGCGAAGCGCTATCGGCGCTTGATCTGGGCGAAATCCAGGTTCAGGGTTTTGGTGAAGCCGATCGTCTGTTGGTCCGCGTTCAAACCCAGGATGGTGATGCGGTCGCACAGCAGGAGGCCGTCAGTAAGGTCCAGCAGACTGTTGAAGCGGTTGGTTACCAGACCCGTGGCACTGAAACCGTAGGCCCCACCGTGTCTAGCGAACTGGCAATCACCGGGGTCATCGCCCTGGGCATCGCCCTGCTTGGTATCCTGGTCTATCTGTGGTTCCGCTTCGAATGGCAGTTTGCCGTTGGCGCCATCGTCTCGACCGGCCATGACGTGGTTCTGACCATCTGGCTGTTCGCCTTTGCTGGGCTGGAGTTCAATGCTTCCAGTATCGCAGCCATTCTGACTATTGTCGGCTATTCGCTCACCGATACGGTGGTCATCTATGATCGCATTCGAGAATATCGCTTGAAATACAAAAAGATCGGACTGCCCGAGATTATCGACATCTCGATCAACTCGACTCTCCCGCGCACCATTCTGACGGCGTCCACGACCTTCCTAGCGCTGATGGCTCTGGTGGTGTTTGGCGGCGACGTTATCCGCAGTTTTACCATTTCGATGGCTTGGGGCGTCTTTGTGGGTACCTATTCCTCGATCTTCATCGCTTCGCCCATTCTTATCTATTTTGGCCTGACAACCCGTCTAGATCGGGCCGGCGAGGAAAATTGCGACAAATTATCCAAATCGGCGGACGGCGTGTCAGTCTGAGAATAACATGACAGAAAGCGCGCCGGGCCCTTTTCCGCAGCAGAGGGGGTATCGATGCCCATGGTAATAGCGGCTTTCGCTTTGCTGAAATGTCGCATCGCGGCTCTTTGCTCTGCCTGCTCGCCAGCATGCACGGCTGAAGTGTGACGACGCCGGACGAAATCACGCTGGAGGGCCTGGCACCCGTGTTGGCGCTTGCTGGCGACATCGATGTGCTGATGGTTGGGCTGAGCCACGACATAACCAGTCTGTCGCGCGACATAAGGGCGGCACTGCGCGAGCATGGCATCATTGTTGAAGCCATCACCATCATGACGGGTAGCGCCATACGCACCTATAATGTCCTGCTTTCCGAACAGCAGACAGTCGCTGCGGCCCTGATTGCGGTCGACAGGGTCCGCTGAGATGGGCACTGAGAGCTTTGTTCATGCCGCTGAGGCCCTCCGCAGCGGCGACCGTGATCGCTATCTGGCGACGCTGGTGCTGACCGGCGCCCATCGCGACGCCGTCATCGCGCTTTATGCCTTCAACGCCGACGTCGCCTCGGTTCGTGAGCGCGTCTCCGATCCGGCACCAGGCGAAATGCGGCTGCAATGGTGGAGTGATGTACTTGATGGCAGGGAGTGTGGCGCCGTACGACAAAATCCTGTTGCCGATGCGCTGCTCAACACTATCGAACGCTACACCATCCCCACTGGCACCTTGCTGCGTCTGATCGGCGCTAGGCGCTTCGACCTTTATGATGACCCTATGCCTGATCTGGAGAGCTTTGAGGGTTATGCCGGTGAAACCGTGTCTACCCTCTATCAGCTAGCGGCTATGATTCTCAATGATGGTCAGGCCATCGAGACCGGCGACGCGGCTGGCCATCTTGGCGTCGCCCACGCCATGATTGGCCACCTCCGCGCCTTCGGTCATTTTGCCGCACAGGGCCGTATCATGCTGCCATGGACGATTTTTGTTGCCAATGGGGTGCATGAAGATGAGATTTTTTCAGGCACCCAAAGCGAAGGTCTGTTCGAGGCGCTGGGCCAGATCAGCGAACTGGCTGCTGATCATCTGGCCAGGGCGGAGGCTGCAATTGCCCTGATTCCGGGGCATTTCAAGCTCGCCTTTGCCTCTATCGCCGTGCTCAAGAGCCAGCTCAACGGTCTGAAATATCGCCCGCGTGGCTTGTTTATGGAGGCGCCCGACGATGCCGATTGGCTCAAGATCACTCGCCTGGCTTGGTGGAGCTTTCGTAACCGCTAGAGACGGTTCTTGCCAAACGCCACAAATTCGCCAGTTAAGCGACCCGCATCGGCGCCTGCATAGTCCAGTATGGCATCTCCGCTGATACGGGCCACGCCCTTGCGGGTCAGCATCGCCATAAACTGGCCCCAATCCTGGCCAGGCGTTAGCGCCGAGCGCGCGGTAAAATCGCCAACGATCGGCGCCAGATAGTCCATGCTGTTGCGTTGAATGACCACATAGCTGGACTGCTCCAAAGCCGTCAGCCGCAGATGCAGCAGACAATAGGCCGACAGAATAGTAACGACCGATGCCTTGCCGCTAAATACGGTGTCACGATGATTAATATTGGGCGCCAAAGGGGCACCGAGCACAACCGTGTTCCCGTCAATCGACACTATCCACATCCCTATTGCCCGCAAAAGGGGAATGTGTTTGTGCAGATAGTGTTCGAGCTCCAACTCGGTCATGCCCAGACTTTTAAGTCCTCAAGCGCCCGTGTAGTGATCGCCTTGCGCTTGGCCTGGGTTTTTTCCGGACTGCGCCAGCGTCCTGTCCCCTCGGGCTTGGTCACCGTGACGGGCGGGAACAGACCGAAATTGACATTCATCGGCTGGAAGCTACGCGCGCCGCTATAGCTATCGGATTCGATATGCCCGCCAGTAATATGGGCGATCAGGGCGCCTAGCGCCGTGGTGTTTGGCGGCGTCGCCATGGTCTGTCCCCGCGCTTCGGCGGCGGCAAGACGGCCGGTGATCAGGCCGACAGCGGCGCTTTCCACATAACCTTCGACCCCCGTCACCTGACCGGCAAAGCGGATCCGCGGATCCGCTTTCAGTTTCAAATCTGGCCCCAACACCTTGGGTGAGTTGAGGAACGTATTGCGGTGCAACCCGCCCAGACGAGCAAATTGAGCATTCTCTAGCCCCGGGATCATCCGTAGGATCTTAGTCTGGATGCTATAACGCATCTTGGTTTGAAAGCCGACCATGTTCCACAGGGTTCCCAGCGCATTGTCCTGCCGCAGCTGTACAATGGCATAGCTCTTGACCAGCGGATCGCGCGGATTGGTTAGGCCTACGGGTTTCATCGGCCCATGGCGCAGCGTCTCGACGCCGCGTTCGGCCATCACTTCGATAGGCAGGCAGCCGTCGAAATAAGGGATCTTTTCCCAATCCTTAAATTCATGCAGCGGCGCCGTCTTAAGCGCATCGACAAAGGCCAGATACTGGTCCTTGTTCATCGGGCAATTGAGATAGTCGGCGCCTATGCCGCCCGGACCAGCCTTGTTATAGCGCGACTGCGCCCAGACAATGTCCATATTGATGCTGTCAAAATGCACAATCGGGGCAATGGCATCGAAGAACGCCAGCGAATCTTCGCCTGTCTTTGCCAGAATGGCCTCTGCCATGGCCGGCGAGGTGAGCGGGCCGGTGGCAATGATCACATTGCTCCACTCTTCCGGCGGCATACCCGACACTTCCTTGCGCGCCATGGTGATATTGGGGTGGCCCTCTATTGCCCGAGTCACTGCAGCGGAAAAACCATGTCGATCAACGCCCAGAGCGCCCCCAGCCGGGATCTGATGACTATCGGCGCAGGCCATGATAATGGAATTGCAGCGCCGCATCTCTTCGTGCAGCAGCCCGACAGCGTTCTGCTCGGCATCGTCAGAACGAAAACTGTTCGAGCACACTAGCTCGGCCAGACTGTCAGTCTGGTGTGCGTCTGTGCTTTGAACCGGGCGCATTTCATGCAGGATGACCGGCACGTCTGCTTCCGCGGCCTGCCATGCAGCTTCCGAGCCAGCGAGGCCGCCGCCAATGATATGAATAGGTTCTGATGTGGACATGAGCGCCAGATAGCAAGCGCCGCCTAACTGTGCAATCGGGACTTGTAAGACGGATCTGCCGCCATGCTAACATTACCCATTTGCGGGGCATCGGCATGGTTTGTGAGATCCACACCATTGTGCGCTATCTGGCTGGCGCCTATAGCCAACACAGCCGTTGGCGCAGCGACCCGCGCCAGCGCACCATGGTTGATCAATGGACTGACTAGGCGGCAAAAACGCTCCAATCTGCCTAGATCAGCCTGTTCTGGCTGCTCGTTCGCACCCCTGCCACCCAGCAGGCCTAAGCGGCCATCGCAAAGGCCTATAACGCGTCGATTTCGGCACTAAAGCTGCTTGACGCGCAGCTAGCCGATCTGGACTATGTCATTGACAATATGTTGAGTTATGCAGATATTGTTGCCGGCGCGGCGCTGTTTCGCTAGTTTGGTATGGATATCGTGCGTCTGGCAATGCCCAGCCTTGAGGCCGTGGTATGCGCGGCTGCAGCAGCGGTCTGCGTTCCGGGCAAATATTATGATTAGTTATGCTGAACTTATTAACAGATTAGCATCGCGATCAATCGCTAGGCAAAAACAAAACACTCACTTCTTAAAAAGAAGTCTAGTGTTCGATTTGGGTCGACTGCAAGAGTAGAGAAGAAGTTCCTACAGTGCGCTGGCATGATCACGGGCAATGCGATTTATATCGGTTCGTGAAATGCACAGGTCGTTGAGTTGACGATTGTCAAAAGCGGCGAGTTTACGAACGGTCTGCTGGTAAGCAGACTATTTCTTAAAGATTTTGCGAATGTCCAGTTGGAAATTTCCTTTTGTTTACGAAACTATACTTTAGGGAAGTACCGCTCAGATGAGCAGTGGGATAATGGTCAAATGACCTATGCATTTTATGCGGGGCTCACCGAATTATGATTACCAAAACTTTAAGCTCTGCAAAACCATGATAGCCACCGGGTGGCATGCCAGTGGCTATCAAAACTAGTGCAGTCCTTAGCTGACTATCGGTTGAACAACGACCGGATCATCTTGGAGAAGTCGGAACCAGGGATCCTCAGTAGATTGGCATCACGCGTCGAGGGAACGTCCATTTCTCCCAACGTTTGCTTCATGTCGACCAGCCGCTTCACATGTCAGACGGCTCTCACGAACATCGGCGTATCCCTTTTGTCAATCTGATTGACGACTGGAAGATAGGATGATTTGGGCGGGAACGCCATGCCGCAAACGTCAACCGCTTTATGTATTGAGCGCATGGCGTTTTCACAATTTCGTCGTGTTGAGGGCACATTCTGCTCAGTGCGTGGTTCTTGCTAGCGCCAGCACGGGCCAGTCGACGTGTCGACACCGCATGGCCCAATGCGCTAACAGACTGCTAGCATCGAGAGCATCATAACGCTGCCCGTGAGCCGCCTGTGTCTCACTTTCGACTATTCGGCGGCCTTCGTCTCGAAGTGCGGCCGCCGCGCCATGATGTCCTTGAGGAAATGGCCTGTGTGCGAACGCTCATTGGCCGCGACATCCTCGGGCGTACCAATCGCCACGATCTCACCGCCGCCATCGCCACCCTCGGGTCCTAGATCAATGACCCAGTCCGCCGTCTTGATCACTTCAAGATTGTGTTCGATAATGATCACCGTGTTGCCGGCATCGACCAGCTCGTGCAGAACCTCGAGCAGTTTGGCCACGTCATGGAAATGCAGGCCGGTAGTCGGCTCGTCCAGCATGTAGAGCGTGCGTCCGGTAGCACGCCTGGAGAGCTCCTTGGAGAGTTTGACGCGCTGCGCCTCGCCGCCCGACAGCGTGGTGGCGGGTTGGCCGATCTTAACATAACCCAGCCCGACCCGCTGCAGCGTGGCGAATTTGTCGCGGATCACCGGCACGGCGGAGAAGAAATCGACGCCCTCGTCGATCGTCATGTCCAGAATGTCCGAGATCGACTTGCCCTTGAACTGAACTTCCAGCGTCTCGCAATTATAGCGCTTGCCCTTGCACACATCGCAGGTGACGTAGACGTCGGGCAAAAAGTGCATCTCGATCTTGAGCAAGCCATCGCCCTGGCACTTTTCGCAGCGTCCGCCCTTTACGTTGAAGCTGAAGCGACCTGGACCATAGCCGCGCGTTTTGGCCTCGGGCAGGCCGGCAAACCATTCGCGCAGCGGCGTGAAGGCACCGGTATAGGTGGCGGGGTTGGAGCGTGGCGTGCGGCCAATCGGCGACTGATCGATATCGATGACCTTGTCGAGGAATTCCAGACCGATTAGCGATTCGTGCGGCGCCGGGACAACCCGCGCGCCATTCAGCCGGCGGGTAATTGCCTGATACATTGTGTCGATTACCAAGGTCGACTTGCCGCCGCCTGAGACGCCGGTAATGGCGACAAATAGGCCGAGCGGGATATCCACCGAGACATTCTTAAGATTATTGCCGGTGGCACCCCTGATGCTGAGAATCTTGCCATTCTTGACCATCCGACGTTTGGCAGGCATGGCAATGCCCATGCGTCCCGACAGATATTTGCCGGTCAGTGAATCGGGGTGACTGAGAATGTCCTGTGGCGCGCCCTCGGCCACAATATGACCGCCATGCACGCCCGCACCCGGGCCAATATCGACAACATAGTCGGCCGTCATAATGGCATCTTCATCATGCTCAACCACGATCACCGTATTGCCGATATCGCGCAGGCGGCGCAGTGTTTCGAGCAGGCTGGCATTGTCACGCTGGTGCAGGCCGATGGACGGCTCGTCCAACACATAGAGCACACCGGTCAGTCCCGATCCGATCTGGCTGGCCAGCCGGATACGCTGACTTTCGCCGCCCGACAGCGTGCCAGAATTGCGCGCCATGGTCAGATAGTCCAGCCCGACATCGATCAGAAAGTTCAGCCGTTCGCGAATTTCCTTTAGGATACGTTCGCCAATCAATTGCTGATTGGGAGTGAATTTGGCGGGCAAGGCGTCAAACCAGGCGGCAGCGCTGCGGATCGACTGTTCGGTAACCTGCCCGATATGGAAACCGTCAATCTTGATCGCCAGAGCTTCCGGCTTCAGCCGATAGCCGCCACAGGCCGCGCAGGGTTTAGTCGACATGTATTTTTCGATTTCTTCGCGCATGCCGGCGCTCTCGGTCTCCTTGTAGCGCCGTTCCAGATTGCCAATGACGCCTTCAAAGGCCTTGCTGGTCTTGTACTGGCGCAGCCCGTCGTCATAGACGAAATCCACCTTCTCGCGGCCCGTCCCATAGAGCACAGCGTGCTGCACCTCGAAGGGCAATTCGCTCCAGGGCGTCTCGACTGACGCGCCGAACAGCTTGACCACCGCGGACAAGGTCTGAATATAGTAAGGCGCACTGGTCTTGGACCAGGGTAGGATCGCGCCAGCCCGGATCGAGAGGTTGGCATCAGGCACAATCTGCTCGGAATCGATCTTGCGCTCGGTGCCCTGGCCATCACAGGCTGGGCAGGCGCCAAATGGGTTGTTGAACGAAAACAGCCGCGGCTCGATTTCGGCGATGGTGAAGCCGGATACCGGGCAGGCGAATTTTTCCGAAAAGATCTGCTGGCGCAGCGTGCCACCCTCATTCTTCTGATCGGCATATTCAATCAGCGCGATGCCATCGGCTAGCTTAAGTGCGGTCTCAAAGCTTTCGGCCAGCCGGCTCGCAATATCAGAGCCGATCACCAGGCGGTCGACCACCACTTCAATATCGTGCTTGAGCTTCTTGTCGAGGGAAGGGGCGTCCTCGATCTCGTGATATTCGCCGTCAATCTTGACGCGCTGAAACCCCTTGCGCATCAGATCGGCCAGTTCCTTCTTGTACTCACCCTTGCGGCCACGCGCGATCGGCGCCAGCAGATAGAGCCGCATGCCCTCGGCAGTTTCCAGTGTCTTGTCGACCATCTGAGTGATGGTCTGGCTCTCGATGGGCAGGCCAGTGGCCGGCGAATAGGGCACACCAACGCGGGCAAACAGCAGGCGCAGATAGTCGTAGATCTCGGTGACCGTGCCCACAGTCGAGCGCGGATTGCGACTGATAGTCTTCTGTTCGATGGAAATCGCCGGGCTCAGCCCTTCGATATGCTCGACGTCGGGCTTTTGCATCATTTCGAGGAACTGCCTTGCATAGGCCGATAGTGATTCCACATAGCGGCGCTGTCCTTCGGCATAGATGGTGTCAAAGGCTAGCGACGACTTGCCCGAGCCGCTGAGGCCCGTCATGACGATCAGACTATCGCGCGGCAGCTTAAGATCAATCCCCTTGAGATTGTGTTCGCGGGCGCCGCGCACGATGATCTCTCGGTTCAGGCTGGGCTTTGGCGTCATCATTCAAGTCCATGGCTCGGTGCGCCAGACTAGCAGCACAACGGTCAAACGGTCGGTCAGCAATCCAGAAAATAGGCGTGAGCGGCCCAGCATTGCACTCACTTTAGCATGTTCGTCACGCCCTGCCAAAGCTTCTTGTAGCAGACGAAACATAAGCGGGATAATAAGGATTCGATCAAGCCAAAACACTCTGCATGATCCCGTGTCAGGCGGTAAATGCTGCCGCCAGAATGAAAAAGCCGCCTGCGCTGCGACCAAACCAAATCGTCATCGTCGGGTTACCGATCAAGGCATTCCGGCTCCAGCCTGCCGCAACCGTGAGCGCGCCATAGACGACAAACTACATACTAATGGTCATCAGGCCTAATACCATGGCCTGCGACCACAGCGGACCATATTGCGGGCGCATGAGCTAAGGAAACACCGCCAGCACGAATAGATAGGCCTTGGGATTGAGCAGGCAGGTAATCGCCCCTTGCCGCAAGGCGCTCTAGTCCGAGCAGAGAGCAGCCTTGCCGATGTGGTCCACCTTAATCGCACTGGCCAGCAGCGACCAGCCAATCCAAGCCATGTAAGCCGCGCCAGCCAGGATCATGGCGCCATAGAGCCCGCTGGGCAGATGGGTTGAAAACGCCTACGACCAGGAAGCTGAACAGAGTGTAGACTGCACCACCCAGCATGACCCCGGCCAGGGTGGCCATGCCCATCCGCCGCTCGCCGGTCAGCGCATTGGCGATGATCAGGAACATGTCCATGCCGGGCAGGGCGATAATGCCGAACAGCAGAACTAGATAGACCCACAGTGCCTGTAGTGCCTCTGTGTAGTCCATGACCATCCCCATGTCGGATTGATGTCTGCCTTAGGGTGGGGGTGCTGACAGGCTGTGTCAGTAGGCGAGAGCGTTCGCGACGTCTCTTGCCCTTAATGATTGCTCATGATAGAACATATAAAGAACGATTTGGTGGATGCAGCGGTTCACAACCGTTCCAAAGCGCGAGCAGTGAGTAGCTTGGGAGAATATACTTTCGCCACTATATTAAGTGAGCGTCGCCATCGGCGAAGGCTGTGGACTGAATTGAAAAAGGAATGAGCGATGGCAGGTAGTGTCAACAAGGTAATCCTGATCGGCAATCTTGGTGCGGATCCCGAAATCAGGAATCTGCCCAGTGGTGGCAAGGTGGTCAATCTGTCGATTGCTACCTCCGAAAACTGGAAAGACAAGAACACCGGTGAGCGCCGCGAAAAGACCGAATGGCACCGCGTGGTGATCTTTTCGGAGGGCCTGGCTCGCGTTGCCGAGAGTTACCTGAAAAAGGGCAGCAAGGTCTATATCGAGGGCCAGCTGCAGACCCGTAAATGGCAAGACCAATCAGGACAGGACAAATTCTCCACAGAAATCGTGCTGCAGGGCTTTAATTCAACGATGACGCTGCTTGATGGCCGCGGCGACGGCGACAATGCTGGCGGCGGCGATGGCAGTTTCCGTGGCGCGCGCGACAACAATAATGCTGGCGGCGGTCGGCACCCCCAGGCCAGCGCTCCGGCATTCGAACCCGGTAGCATGGACGACGACATTCCGTTCTAGGGGCCAGCTGGCGATTTTATTTTCGCTCAGCCCGTCGGCTCAGCGAAGCGGCGGATCGTATTGCGCCCCGCTGCCGCGGCCGCGTAGAGCGCGATATCGGCCTTGCGAAACAGGTCCTCGGGGGATGCCGCCGCTGCGCTGGGCCGCTCTAACCGATGTGCTTAACGCAATCGCCCACCGTTCGCACTCAAACAGCCGCGCTATCGTCTGTATGATGAGCCGGCCCATGGTTTCGAGCTCGGCTGCGCCATGGGGCGTTGCCCGGCAGCACCGTGAACTCGTCGCTACCCAAATCGATCAGCAGTAATCCCATAATCGGAACGCCATGCTGCCCACCGTCCAGGTCGGCTAGTCGACTCTGAAAATAGTAAATCTGATCTGGTCATTGACGGAGGCAGCAATCATCTCGGATGTCTAGACCGGCGGCCTGGTCAGCTCGATCTGAAAATCATCGTCCTAATAGTAGCGCAGCATGTCGCGCATGCTGGCTAGCATGGTCTTGATGCTACCCCCTTAGTCATTTCCTGGTTGGGGAACATGATCAGCACCATCTCGGTCAGGTCCGGAGTGATCAGATTGCACATCATCGGATCGTTCTGCTGCGGGTCTGACAGCGCTTGGGCCACTTGGGCGAAATCGGTCAAGCCCTTGGGCACTAAACCGCCATTGGCCGTGGACTTGCGCAGTGTAAGGGGCGACATAGTGCCGACTGCGAATTCATTGAGTTCGGGGTCAAATGCCAGTTCGCGCACCCGTTCGAGTGTTTCGAGTTGCGTCAAACTGGGTGAATTGACCAGCAGATAGATGTCGTTTTCAAACGTGCCGAAGATTTCCGACAGCCGCTCATAGGCATCGTAATAGTGACCGGAATGAGCATAGCCCGCAACAGATCGCCATCGACATTGGCGCGCGGCATTTGTGCAAGGCAGGCGATGCTGAACGCCAGGGCGGCCAGCGCCGTGATGCGAGGAAAGCGCAGCGTGGTCAGTCCGAGATATTCGAAGCCAAACCCGATCGACCGATCATGGGCGATACGCACCCACAGGCGACTGACCAAAGAACCCTCAGACACTGACCCCGACTCTCTCAAGGCAATCACGCACTCCGCGAAATTCCTATGGGTTTGTCGGAGAGGCGTCCAACCAATGGCCTGTTCGTGACCGAAATGGACGGCCTCGCGCGAACGCGAGGCCGTCGCGTTAGTGGGCGAGCGCTGCGCGATTGGAGTCAAATTACGGCAGCAAGAGTCTGCGGTTGGCGCCTTGAATAGAATAGGCTTCGACGACATCAGTTACCACGCCATGATAGCCGAGCACGGCATCGATCTGGAACGCCAGCAACACATCCGCCAGCCTTCAGATAGGCCCGCTACTAGCATGCCGGCCTTGAGGTCGAGCGGCGCCACTGCGGTGGCTGTAACCGGCTTGTCGGTCAGCTGGGCATAGAGTTCGGCCCGCTCGACATTGGTCACTGCAGCCGGATCGGTCACATCGACAACCGATTGTCCGTTCGCCGAGAGCAGGGCGCCTGCAGCCGTCCGCGCCGCATCGGCACGGGCGACATAGGCGGTGCCACGATCGCCAATTAGGCCGAACAACTGCCCAGAGGCAATCGCATATGCCGCACCCATCAAGTTTTTCCGCATACGGGTCGGGCCACAGGCGCGGAGGTATAAGCGATGCGCTTGACGCCAGTTACCTTGGCGGCGGCGATCGCCGCGCTGTATGGTCGATGCCGTCTGTGCTGATGATCAGCATTCGGTCCACGCCGGCAAAGGTGGTCGCCAGACTGGCTGCATCATCAAAATTGAACGGACGGACCTCGACGCCCTTGGCAGGCAGATCGGCCAACTTGGCTGGGTCTCGCGTGCCGGCAACGACCTTGGTGGCGCCGCGCGCCAGTAGTTCTTTCACCGCGATACGCCCGAAATTGCCCGAATCGCCGATGGCAATGGCAACAGCAATGCGTATGGATTGCTGAAGAAGTAAGTCCGGTGGTATCCGGCTGCATTTGATTAAGAGAAATTCGACCTGATGCGGGTTATCGCGCGGAGCACAATTGGCGGTTCAAAACCGCATTCCGCCCCGTCAGCGGTGACATGGTTTTTGTCGAGATCGACGCGGTCAGCCTGCAATCGATAGGCGTCTGGCCTTGGCCCCCTACGGTTCACGCTGCACTGCTTGATCGACTGGTCGAGTTGAACACCCGCCATATCG
Source organism: Candidatus Devosia symbiotica (assembly GCA_025050575.1). Taxonomy (GTDB): domain Bacteria; phylum Pseudomonadota; class Alphaproteobacteria; order Rhizobiales; family Devosiaceae; genus Devosia; species Devosia symbiotica. The sequence continues at coordinate 25,092 of JALBVE010000006.1, read as the reverse complement.
TGTTTGACATCGATTTCAGTATAGCCTCCATACCGGTGGCCGATGCTGCTTTCGAAGCGGCGCTGCAGCGGGCCGGCGGCTATGCCTATCTCGCGGCTTTTTAACAAACGCTGTCGAACGGCTAGACTATATTGAGTCGGTATGGTGCAGATTGCCGCAATCGAAACACTCAAGGCCAACCGTGCGCTGACCGATCTGGGCTTTGTGCCATCCGGATTACAGAATCCCTGCAATTTTTCGATAATTTCTGAAATCTCGACATCCTGCGCGAGGTCAGCGCCATAGGGGTTGCCATCGCCATGGATGATTTCGGCGCCGGATTCTCCTCGCTAAGCTATCTGGCTAATCTGCCCATCGACACGATTAAGATCGATCAGTCCTTCGTCCGCAGCCTGCCCAATGTCAAAAGCGCAGTGATCATCGAAATTACCGTGATGATGCGCGTCGTTTTGGCAAGATGGTGATTGCCGAGGGCGTGGAAACCAAAGAGCAGCGCTCTTAAAAATCTGGCCGCAGTCGGATGCGATATTGGGCAGAGCTATCTGTTCGGTCGTCCCAATTTCGACTATTGAACTATCCCTTGAGCATCCTTCAATGGCCCAAAATCTGGCAAAATCGACCTGACATGCCGCTAGCCATCGGTCGCCCCGAGGGGGTGCGCAGCGTTCCCATTGACCGCAAGACGCTCTCCACAGCTTCCCTGCGTGCCAAATTAGCAATTGCATCCGGAATCGCCTATCAATCGAGGAACAAAACCAACATAGAATCACCCCAGTGACTGATACGACCGACAACGGATCTGGCGTGCTGCCGCCCTCCGACATTTCGATGATCTCCATCACCGACGAGATGCGGAAATCCTATCTTGATTATGCCATGAGTGTGATCGTCAGCCGCGCACTCCCCGATGTACGCGATGGGCTCAAGCCAGTGCATCGCCGCATTCTGTTTTCGATGAGCGAGAACGGCTATGAATACAATAAGCCCTATCGCAAATCGGCCCGTATCGTCGGCGACGTGATTGGTAAGTACCACCCCCATGGCGACCAATCGGTCTATATGGCCCTGGTCCGCATGGCGCAGGATTTTTCCATGGGTCAATTGCTGGTCGAGGGGCAGGGCAATTTCGGTTCGGTGGACGGCGATATGCCTGCCGCCATGCGTTACACCGAAGTGCGCATGCAGCGCATCACCAATTCCCTGCTCGGCGATCTCGACAAGGATACGGTCGATTTCAGCGACAATTACGACGGCTCTGAGCATGAGCCCATCGTGCTGCCGGCGCGCTATCCCAATATGCTGGTCAATGGCGGCGGCGGCATCGCCGTGGGCATGGCAACCAATATCCCGACTCATAATCTGGGCGAAACCATCGACGCCGCCCTGCTGGTGCTCGATAATGCCTCGGTGACGTTCGACGAATTGCTCGAGGTCATGCCGGGCCCTGATTTTCCCACCGCCGGCATCATTCTGGACCGCGCCGGCATCCGCTCGGCCTATGAGACCGGCCGGGGCTCGATCATAATGCGCGGTCGCGTCGCCATCGAAGAGGTGCGCAAGGAACGCGAAGCGCTGGTCATCACCGAGATTCCCTATCAGGTGAATAAGGCCTCGATGGTCGAAAAGATCGCCGAATTAGTGCGAGATAAGCGCATCAAGGGCGTTGCCGACATGCGCGACGAATCCGACCGCAACGGTATGCGCGTGGTTGTAGAAATCAAGCGCGACGTGCTCCCCGAAGTCGTGCTCAACCAGCTTTACCGCTTCACCCAGTTGCAATCCTCGTTTGGCTGCAATTTCGTCGCCCTCAATGGCGGCAAGCCGCAATTGATGAACCTGCGCGAAATACTGCAGGCCTTTATCGATTTCCGCCATCAGGTGGTAACCCGCCGCGCCCGGTTCTTGCTCAACAAGGCCCGAGACCGTGCCCATATCCTGGTCGGCCTGGTCGTGGTTGTTGCTAATATCGATGAAATAATCGCCTTGATCAGCATTGCGCCCGATCCGGCGACAGCCCGCGAGCAACTGATGACCCGCCTCTGGCCAGCCCAGGACGTTGCGCCGCTGATCGCGCTAATCGATGATCCGCGCCACCGCATCAATGAGGACAGTACCTTCAACCTGTCCGAAGAGCAGGCCCGTGCCATTCTTGAACTGCGTCTGGCCCGCTTGACGGCGCTGGGCCGCGATGAGATTGGCGAGGAACTCAATGGTCTGGGCGCCCAGATCGAGGACTATCTCAATATCCTGCGCAGTCGCGAGCGTGTCGTGGAAATCATCCGCAGCGAGTTGTCCGAGATTAAGGACCAATTTTCCATCCCGCGCCGCACCGAAATCTCCGAATCGTTGGGCAATTTCGACGATGAGGACCTAATCGCTCGCGAAGACATGGTCGTGACCGTCAGCCACGAGGGCTATATCAAGCGCGTACCGCTTTCGACTTACCGGGCTCAGGCCCGTGGCGGCAAGGGACGCTCGGGCATGGCCACGCGCGAAGAGGACTTTGTCGCCCGGCTCTTCGTTGCCAATACTCATACCCCGGTCCTGTTCTTTACCAGCCGCGGCATCGCCTACAAGCTCAAGGTCTGGCGTCTGCCACTGGCCCAGGCCAATGCGCGCGGTAAGGCACTGATCAATATCCTGCCGCTCGAGCAGGGCGAACGCCTGACCACCATCATGCCGCTGCCCGAGGATGAATCGAGCTGGGCAAACCTGGACATCATGTTCGCTACCACCCGTGGCACCGTGCGCCGCAATTCGATGGCTGACTTCATCGAAGTGCGCCAGAATGGCAAGATCGCCATGAAGCTGGACGAGGGCGATCAGATCGTCGGCGTCGAGACCGCCACGGTCAATGACGACGTGTTGCTGACCACGGCTATGGGGCAGGCGATCCGTTTCCGCACCGACGATGTGCGCCTGTTTAAGGGCCGCGATTCCATGGGTGTGCGTGGCATCAATCTGGCCAAGGACGATGTGGTCATTTCCATGGCCATCATCAACCATTCCGACGCTACGGCCGAAGAACGTGCCGCCTATCTCAAGATGAGCCGTGCGGTGCGCGGCGAAGAGCAGAGCGAAGATACCGGCTCAGATGAAGACGATGTGGTGGCTGGCGAATTATCGGCTGAACGCTACGCCCTGATGAGCGCTACCGAGCAGCTTATTCTGACCATTTCCGAAAATGGCTATGGCAAGCGGACCTCAAGTCACGAATACAGGATCACCGGTCGTGGCGGCAAAGGCATCGTCGCCATGGCGGTCAACAAGCGCAACGGTCATCTAGTCTCCAGCTTCCCGGTGAAAGACGAAGACCAGATCATGCTGATTAGCGATGGCGGCCAGACTATTCGCTTGCCAGTGGGCGGCGACAAGCCGATCCGCATTGTCAGCCGCGGCAGCCAGGGCGTCACCGTCTTTGACACTGCCGAGGGCGAGAAGGTGGTGTCTGTCGAGCATATTCGCGAGCCCGAAGCGGTAGAGAAAGACGAAGTGGCCGAGGCCGTTACGCCGCCCCAGGCGCTGGATGCGCCCGATGCCCCGGAGACGCTGGACACCTCGACCGAAGAATAGTCGGGGACAGCGACGGCATGGAAAAGGAGCGCTGCGACGCCATTTTCTAGGTGTACAATACGTTGATCTGCCGCACATTTTAGATGAAACGTGCCTTCAGCTGTCATTAGACTAACATGAAAGGCTGTTAGCGAGCGGCCCATCCGAACCCAGCAGGGAATGCTTGATCGTGGCAGCTCGCGTCGGCGCGGCTCTTGCTGGCCATTGCCCATATCGCCATAGCCATTGTCACCCTGATCGGAAGCCTGGCAGGTTTGGTACAGCAGTATCAATCCGCTCAGCAGCACAAAATTCAGCAGATACCAGGCGTCCGATTTATCGATATCGTGCAGCCGCCGTGCCTGCACTGTGATGCCTGGCACGATGCGTCCTCGATGCTAGCGTTGGCCAGGTTCACATCGGTGATGGTCAGACCCGATATATTGGTGTCGGTGATCGTCTAACCTGCCAAATTGATGTTGTTTAGAGATGCGCCGTTCAGATTGACGTTGTCAAATACTGCTGCGCTCAGATTGGTATCGCGGAACTATGCGCTGCTTATCGCGGCATGAAACTGCGCGCTGTCCAGATTAACACCGTTAAACTGCACCCAGCCATGTTGGCGGCACGAAAATGCGTCCCTTGGAATTACGGATCATTAAAACGATTGATTAGCTCGTCATTGTTCATCGGGATCTCCTGTCAATCCTGCATTGACCGCATTATGACACGCGATTGCCTACCTTGCCATGTTTGCGTGTACGTGACAAAACCCAAGCAATAACAATGGGGGCGCGGCGTGAGTAAACTGGTAGGATTCTATCCAGGATCATTTGATCCGCTGACTAATGGCCATCTCGACGTGATCGAGCGCGCCTGCAAGTTGGTCGATACTTTGGTGGTCGCGGTCGGCATCAATCCGGACAAGAAGACGCCGCTCTTTGCGCATGCCGATCGATTGCAAATCCTTGAGCAGGTCTTAGCGCCGGTCGGCAGGCGCACCGACACCGAATTCCGCATTGTCGATTTTGCCGGGTTGATGGTCAACGCAGCGCGCGAAAACGGCGCCAAACTGATCATTCGCGGCTTGCGCGACACCACCGACTATAATTACGAAATGCAGATGGTGGGTATGAATGCGCAGATAGCGCCCGATCTGCAGACCGTTTTTCTGCCCTCCAGTCCACCGGTTCGGCATATCTCTGCCACATTAGTGCGCCAGATTGCTGAAATGGGCGGCGATATCGCCGCCTTCGTCCCGCAAATCGTTCTCAAGGCCCTGAAATAGTAATGACCGCAATCACCCGTCGCCTGTTCGGTGCGTTCGTTATCGGCGCTGCTGCTTTGACCGCAGCGCCTGCTTTCGCCCAGTCGGGCGCGCCCCATCTGATCCTAACACTCGAACAGGGCGCCGTCGATATCGAACTGCTGCCCGCCATCGCCCCCAAGCATGTCGAGCGCATCATCGCGCTGGCCGAGCAGGGCGCCTATGATGGCGTGGTATTCCATCGTGTTATTGATGGCTTCATGGCCCAGACTGGCGACGTTACGTTCGGCAAGACTGGTAGTGCCGAGTTCGATCTGTCGCGTGCCGGCATGAGCGGCTCCAATCTGCCCAACGTCAAAGCTGAGTTCAACGACGAGACATTCATGCCCGGCACTGTCGGTGCTGCCCGTTCGCAGGATCCTAACTCGTTCAATTCGCAGTTCTTCATCGTCACCGCTGACGCAAGTTTCCTGGATCACCAATACACCGCCTTCGGCAAGGTGATCAGCGGCATGGAGGTGATCAGCGGCCTGGAGAAGGGCCCTAAGGAACAGAATGGTGCAGTCGCCAACCCCGACAAGATTGTCACCGCGACCGTCGAATATAAGTAGGGCAGCTCCCGTCTGTTCTTCCTCCTGAAGGGAGGAATGACAGATGTGCCTTGATCCTGCCCATCCACTACGTGGATCCCCCCTTCAAGGGGGGGCTAGGAGGGGGTGTTCGCAGCCCGCCTTGCGCCAGCGGCACAATCGTCCTACACGCGCACCACAAATTTCCAATCAAAAGATGCACAGAAAATGGCTGAATACGCGGATCCCGAAAACACCCTCGTCATTGAAACCACCCAGGGCGAAGTGGTTATCGCCATGCGTCCGGACCTGGCGCCAAACCATGTCGAGCACATTAAGAAGCTGGTGCGTGAGAGCTTTTACGACGGCATCGTGTTTCACCGCGTGATCGACGGCTTCATGGCCCAGACCGGCTGCCCAGATGGCCGTGGCACCGGCGGCTCGAAATACCCTAATCTGAAGCAGGAATTTAACGCCGAGCCTCACATCCGTGGCACGGCATCGATGGCCCGCGCCCAGAGCCCGGATAGCGCCAATTCACAGTTCTTCATCTGCTTTGGCGATACCAAGTTTCTCAACAAGCAGTACACTGTCTGGGGTCATGTCATCGAAGGTATGGACAATGTCGACAAGATCAAGCGCGGCGAGCTAGTGATCAACCCCGACAAGATGATCTCGGTCAAAGTGGCCGCCGATATTGCCGCCTAATCCGATCTAGTTGGCCCTTGTGGGCAGCCTCGTTCTGGTCGCCCTGTGGCAACCAGCGGCGGTATCTGGTGTGAAGGCGAGGGAGGCGACAGGGCCTATGCCGAAACCGACACCGGTCATGTGCCTGTGCTATATATTATCGGCACACATGCTGAAGCCGCCGACCTGGCCTATTCCACCGGCCCAGACCGGGATGAAGGTCGACCCTTTAATTGTCGGCCAGGCTTTTCGCGATGATACCACCATCATGGTGGACTTCGTTGATCCCGAATTCTCTTCAATCCTGGCACAGTATCCGGCTGTGCTGCTAGAGCGATGACGAGGAATGGCCGCTGCGCGGCTCTATGATGCTCGATGGCATCAGTCATGCCGTGCGATGCGGTGAAGACTAATTGAGGCCGTCCGCTATTTTCGGGCCGTCCGGAGCGTGGTAACGAGCGGTCATGCTAGTTTCCGATTTTAATTTTGCTCTCCCCGAAGAGCTGATTGCCCTGCACCCTGTCGAGCCGCGCGACAGTGCGCGCCTCCTGCTGGTCGATCCGGCAAACGGCCTAAACGATCTCCATATTCCCGATCTGCTAACTCTGCTGCGAAATGGCGATGTGTTGGTGGTCAATGACACTCGCGTGCTGCCCGCCGAACTGCGCGGTAGTCGGGTGCGCGGCAAAAAGCGCGCCAATGTCTCGTTCAATCTGCACAAGCGGGTCGACGCCCGCACCTGGCGCGCCTTTGCGAGGCCGGCAAAGAAGCTGCATCTGCTCGATTGGCTCGAGCTGGGCAACGGCCAGGCGGACGCACTGACTGCCCGGGTCGCGGGCAAGGGCGAGACTGGCGAAATCATGCTCGAATTCGAGCTGGGTGGCGCTGCCCTAAACGAAGCTATCAAATCGCATGGCGCCATGCCGCTACCGCCCTATATCGGGCTAAAGCGTGGCATCGAGGAGCGCGACAAGACTGACTATCAGACGGTCTATGCCGCAGAGGATGGCGCTGTCGCGGCGCCGACGGCGGGGCTTCATTTCACTGAATCGCTGCTACAAAAGCTCGTTGATAAAGGCATTAGTATCGAATGCGTCACGCTGCATGTCGGGGCAGGGACTTTCCTGCCCATGAAAGTGGACAATACCGACGACCACATCATGCACGCCGAATGGGGCGAGATCGATGCGGCCACGGTCGAGCGCATCAACGCCGCCCGCGCAACCGGCGGGCGTGTCGTCGCCGTTGGCACCACCAGCCTGCGCCTGCTTGAAAGCGCCTCACGCGCGACCGGCACGCTGGCGCCCTTCAGCGGCGACACCGACATCTTCATCACCCCAGGCTTCAAATTCGCCACGGTCGATGTGCTGATGACAAATTTCCACCTGCCCAAATCAACCCTGTTTATGCTAGTCAATGCTTTTTCCGGCTTCGACGTGATAAAAAACGCCTATGGTCACGCGATACGCGAAGGTTACCGGTTCTATTCCTATGGTGACAGCTCGCTGCTGTTCCGGGCTGGTTAGTCAGCCAGCGGTGACATCGTCGGCTCTGGCCGAGGCGGAGAAATCATTTGACCAACATCAATATGTCGCCTTGTCGCCGATGCCACCATATGCGTGCCGAGGTAAACTTGGTCTGCTGGTCTGTCTCAGATGGGGGGGTCCAGAGGACATCGTGCGCGCGACCAGGTGCTCTACGGAGACCGTGTCCCAGGCGACGCTTGGTGTTGATTTGGAGAAAGATAACACCATGCAGATTAGGCTGATGGCTGTTGTCAAGGGATTTGGCGGTAAGCAGAGTTAGGACTTGGCGCTCATGACCAGGCGCCATGCTGACGGATTATGGGGCGATGGCTTCTATTAGCCCAAGTTGACATTGTCGCATTATAAGCTTCTTGATCTGAAGAAGCTTGCGCTCGATCCCACCGACAAACCTATTCACGAGAGCATTCACATGATCGCCCAGACAGAGAAGGGCGAAGATGGCGGGGTTTAGCCTGGCAAGACGGTCGCCAAGTCCGATATCTGCGTGAATGGCATGTTTCTCAACTAGCCAGCTATTTTAGAGAGCCCGAGACTGAACTGCGTTCTGTCGTGGACTTTCTGATTAGCCAGCATATGGGCGATGGCGGTTTCAACTGCCGCTCAAACCGCTCGGGTGCAATGCACAGCTCGCTGCATTCCACGATATCGGTGTTTAAAGGCATTTCTGCGTATCGCAGAGCTGGGTATACTTACCGCAGGGAAGAGGTGGAGATCATTGCCCAGGGATGTCTTGATTTTCTGCTGCTGCACCAACTTTTCAAGTCGGATCGAACGGGCGCCGTCATTCATCATGGCGTTCTCAAGTTCCCCTATCCCTGGCGCTACAACATCCTGCGCGCATTGGACTGTCTGGCACAATACGGTGCGGCCTAGGACCCCCCCGTCTTTGTGCTGCGGATATGCTTATCGCCAAGCGGGGCGCCGAAGATCGCTGGAAGACCAATGCGCGCCACCCCGGCGCTGTGCACATCACCATGGACAAGGCTGGCGCCCCTAGCCGCTGGAACACCTTGATCGCGCTGCGTGCGCTGCAGTATTTTGGCCTGTTGGAGCCTCTGCAATGAACACCACGCCATGAACGGTGCGGTGCACCCGTGAGCCCGATGACGCCCCAGTTGTGTGCCCGCCACCAACCCGCTAAAACCCGCGCTATGAGCACGACCACCAAACAAGTTACTTTTACTCTCTCGACTATCGATGGCATGGCCAGGCGCGGGCGCATCGACACGCCACGCGGCGATATCCAGACGCCTGCTTTCATGCCTGTAGGCACGGCAGGGACGGTCAAGGCCATGTATCCCGAGCAGGTGCGTGAAACCGGCGCCGATATCCTGCTGGGTAATACCTATCATTTGATGCTGCGCCCGGGTGCCAAGCGCGTCGCCAATCAGGGCGGATTGCACGATTTCGTGGATTGGCAGCGCCCGATCCTAACCGATAGCGGCGGCTTTCAGGTAATGTCTCTGGCCCAGCTGCGCAAGCTCACCGAGCATGGCGTTATCTTCAAGTCGCATATCGATGGCTCGAGCCACGAGTTGACGCCGGAACGCTCGATCGAGATCCAGACCCTGCTCGACAGCGATATCATCATGCATCTCGATGAATGCATCAAGCTGCCCGCCGAGCGCAAGGAGATGGAGCGCGCCATGCAGCTGTCGCTGCGCTGGGCCGACCGCTCCAAGACCGCCTTCAACAATCAGCTTAACCGCGCCCTGTTCGGCATTGTCCAGGGCGGCGACGACGCGGACCTGCGCCTGCGCTCGGCCCAGGGGCTCAAATCAATCGGCTTTGATGGCTATGCTATCGGCGGACTGGCCGTCGGCGAGCCGCAGGACGTGATGTTCCGCGTGCTCGAAGACATTACGCCTGAACTGCCAATTGACCGACCGCGCTATTTGATGGGCGTCGGCAAGCCCCATGATATTCTGGGCGCCATTGGCCGCGGCATCGACATGTTCGATTGCGTGCATCCCACCCGCGCCGGTCGTCATGGTCATGTCTACAGCCGCTTTGGCGTCATCAATTTGAAGAATGCCCGGCATAGGGATGACCATCGGCCGGTTGACGAGGCTTCACCTAACCCCAATTGCCTCCGCTGGAGCCGCGCCTATCTGCATCACCTCGTTAAGACAGAAGAGATTTTGGGCGCGATGATCCTTTCCCAGATCAACCTGGCCTATTATCAAGAGCTGGTGCAGGGCTGCCGCGTGGCGATCGAGGCAGGCCGCTTTACTGATTATGCGACCGAGACGCGAGCGGCATGGGCCGCTGGTGATCTGCCGCTGCTTTAACGTTTAGAAAAGGTTCTTCGATATGGCTAAATCAGGACGTAAGGCAAGCTTCTTGAGCTTGGGCAAGCACCGCAAGCGGCTCGCGGAGCAGCCCATGCGGGTGCAATTCGCCGTTGATCCAAACCGCTTCAGGCGCTATTCAGTAAGCGGAGCCGATATCCTGCTCGACTATTCCAAGAATCGCATCGACGATGATGCTATGGCCGCCCTGTTCGATCTGGCGCGCGCCGCCGGGGTCGAGGAGCGCCGGGATCAGATGTGTGAAGGCGAGCACATCAACATCACCGAAGATCGCGCCGTGATGCATATGGCCCTGCGCTATCAGGGCGACAAGCCAATGATGGTTGATGGCAAGGATGTCATGCCCGACGTGCGCGCCGTGCTGGCCGCCATTGAGATTTACACCAACGACATCCGCAGCGGCGCCATTCGTGGCCATGGTGGCGCCCAGTTCACCGACATCGTCAATATCGGTATTGGCGGTTCCGATCTGGGTCCGGTCATGGTGACGCTGGCGCTTGAACCATATACGCGGGCCGATCTGCGCCCCCACTACGTCTCCAATGTCGACGGCGCCCATATCCACGATGTACTCAAACATCTCGACCCCAAGACGACGCTGTTTATCGTGGCCTCAAAGACCTTTGCCACCGACGAGACCATGACCAACGCCGGCACGGCGCGCGATTGGATTGCCGATACGCTGGGCGAAGAGGCAGTGCCCAACCACTTTGCCGCCGTCTCGACTAATATCCCCGCCTGCGCCAAGTTCGGTATCCGCGAAGACCGTATTTTTCGGTTTTGGGACTGGGTTGGCGGCCGCTATTCGGTGTGGTCAGCCATTGGCCTGCCGATTGCCCTGGCTATCGGCTACGACAATTTCGCCAAATTCCTAGCCGGCGCCGATGCCATGGATCGCCATTTCCTAAGCGCGTCTCTGGAAGAAAATCTCCCGGTGATTATGGCAGTTCTTGGCGTCTGGTATCGCAATGTCTGGGGTTTTTCGACTCATGCCGTGCTGCCCTATGACCAGCGCATGAGTGGTTTTGCCGCCTATCTGCAGCAGCAGGACATGGAATCAAACGGCAAGTCGGTGACGTTGTCCGGCAAGCCTGTGGACTGGTCGACCAGCCCGATCGTCTGGGGCGAACCCGGCACTAATGGCCAGCATGCGTTTTATCAGCTGATCCATCAGGGCACTGACGTCATCCCTTGCGACTTCCTGATCGCCGCTAAGCCGCATGAAAGCCTGCCACCGCACCACGACAAATTGGTCGCCAATGTGCTTGCCCAGTCCGAAGCGCTAATGCTGGGCAAGACAGCTGAGGAAGTGGCTGCCGAACTCAAGGCGCAGGGCATGAGCAAGGCCCAGATCAAGGACCTGACGCCGCACAAGGTATTCCCCGGCAATCGACCCTCCAACACGCTGTTCTATGAACAGCTGACACCCGAAACACTCGGTGCGCTGGTGGCGCTCTACGAACACAAGATATTCGCCCAGGGCGTGATCTGGAATGTCAATTCCTATGATCAGTGGGGCGTGGAGCTTGGCAAGCAGCTTGCCAAAGCGCTGCTCCCCAAGGTCGAAGGGATCCAAAGCGGAGAAGGGCACGACAGCTCGACCCAGGGATTGCTCGCCTATTACCGCGCCAACAAAGGCTGACCCTTGATTATTTCGACCGACGCGCAGTTCGAACACCTCAAAGCGATCGGGCGCATTTGTGCTCTGACCCGCGACGCTGCGGCTGCACCTCTGCAGCCTAGAATGACCACCCTGGAGCTGGACGAGATCGTCCGCAGACTGCTGACCGAACACGATGCGTGGTCGGCGCCGAAATTGACCTGCAAATTTCCTGGCGCGATCTGCATTTCGGTCAATGAGGAAATTGCCTACGGCATTCCTGGCGACCGGATATTTTCCGCTGGCGATCTAGTCAATATTGATGTCTCGGCGGAAAAGGATTGGATCTTTACTGATACCAGCGTCTCATTCATCATTCCCTCGGAAAATACTCGGCTCGCCAAGCTATGCCGCGACGGGAAACGAGCTATATGGGCCGGAATTCGGACGGTAAAAGCCGGAGCGCCGCTGTCTGATATCGACGAGGCCATTGGCAAATTCGCCAAAAAAGGCGGCTATACCTTGATCCAAAATATGGCTAAGCTACGGGATTGGCGACAGCCTGCATGACGCTCCCCGAAGAGATCGCCGCCTGGCCCGATAAATCCGATCGTCGCCGTATAACGGACGGGCTGGTATTCACGATCGAGCCGTTTCTGTCGCTGGGCGGCCGGGAAGCTGATCAGAAGTCGGCCGATGACCAGTGGACGGTGATCAGTAGGCCGCCGGCGTTCTGCGTATAATATGAGTATACTGTCGTGACGACACCCCGCAGCGCTATCGTAATCACTCTGTCAAATTAATTCGGTCCTTGAATCAAGTTCGCTAATAGCTTGCCTGGATTCGCTAAAGCCAGATCAGCAGCAATGGTCCCATCATGATTAATCCGGCGGCCACCAAGAAGCGCAAATTCTCTAGCTGCCGCAGGCAGGGCACGCTGAGAAATGACGACAACATCAGGAAACCGAGCAGCGCGATGAACATCTGGTTGAGCGGCGCCAAATTCATCGCCGTGCCTTCAATCAACTGCAGATAGATCATGTGACCGATGATAAAGCCGAGCAAGGCCGTCGTCACAACGGTCACGGCCTTGGCGGTGATCAGTAGTGACATATCAATGGTATGGACGTTCAGCAGCAGCGCCAGCCCGGTTGCCGTAACATGAACGGCGGCCAGCGTCGGCAATATCTGATTGCGCACTAGTAGCGGCACCGAACCGATCATCGGCAAGTTCGCGCCATATTGAGCCAACAGATAAATGAAATAGAGCATCACCAGCGTGCTAGCGGCAAAGGTCACCAGCGTCGCCGCGAGGATCTTGAGCAGATCGATGTTATCCTGTGACACTGCAGGGGCCCGATCAGATGAAGGAAGAAAGCCTGGTATGCCGGGAGGGGGTCGAACCCTCGACCATTCGATTAAAAGTCGAACGCTCTACCACTGAGCTACCGGCACGCACCAAGATTGACGCTGTGAGCGTCGCGGCGGAACATAGCTACGTTCCCCACACTGTCAACCGCAATTGCGCCGTTCTCAATAGCTCAACGGCGTGCTGGCAAATGGCATGGGCAGGCACGAAATCGAAATCCGCCCAAGCGCAAAACTTGTGGACAACACAGTATTGTCGCGTTTCAACTGCAGGATCTATTCGTGCAGGTCGTCGACCTTATAGACGCAGCCGATCGACGGAGGCACCTTTAATTCGCGTCTTGTGCAACCCACTCCATATGCTTGAAGAGATCACGGCAGAAATATTAGCCCTCTAACGCCGCGGCGGCGCCAAAGATCAGCGCCACGATGCCCCAAAATGGTTACGTACGACTGTCGGAACTGTTCGAATGCCTTGGCCAATATCAAAAAGCCCGATAGCGCAATCGAATCATATATTGCATACGTAAAAGTCATGCGGCCATGATTAGGGGTTCGTCACCTCTTGGTTGCTATAAATCTGTGAAGATGCGCACGATTAGAGGGTGTGCAGTGGAGAAAACCATGACGGAATTGCTGTCGATCATTCTGGCGGCCGGCGAGGGCACTCGTATGCGCTCCACCCTACCCAAGGTTTTGCATCAGGTTGGCGGGTTGCCCATCATTGGGCACGTCACGCGAGCTGCCCATGACGCAGGGTCAACCCGCATCGCTCTGGTGACCGGCCCACACCACGGTGCCATTCGGCAGGCGGTGACGGCAATACAGCCCGATGTGGTGCATTTCGAACAGACTAAGGCCAAAGGCACGGCTCATGCCGCCTCGATGGCGCGCGAACTGTTCGCAACAGCGCAGGGCTATGTGGCCGTGGTTTATGGCGATCATCCACGCCTGCGTGGCGAGAATTTTCGGGTTGTGTTGGATAGGCTTGATGCCGGCCTCGATATAGCCATTCTGGGGTTTGAGCCCAAGGATCCGACCGGCTATGGTCGATTCATCACAGACGGTGAAACTTTGCTAGAGATTCGCGAGCACAAGGACGCAAGCGAAGAAGAACGGCGCATCCGACTGTGCAATGCCTGCATCCTGGCCTTCCGCGCCGACGTCTTCCGTGACCTTATCGATAAGGTCGGTAACGACAATGTTCAGAGCGAATACTACCTGGGAGACCTGGTCGGACTGGCCAACAAGGCTGGCAAGAAAGTCGGTTTTGGTGTCGCTCCCGAAGATGATGTTATTGGTGTCAATGACCGCAGCCAGCTGGCTTGCGCTGAAAGCCTGTTTCAGGGCGTCCGACGCGAAGACTTCATGAAGGCCGGCGTCACTCTGCACGATCCCCAGAGCGTTTGGTTTTCCTACGATACCGAAATTGCGCAGGACGTCACCATTGAACCCAATGTGGTGTTCGGCCCGGGCGTCAGAATTGACAGCGGTGCGGTGATCCACGCCTTCAGTCATATCGAGGGCGCCCATATCGGCCCCAACGTCTCGGTGGGTCCGTTTGCGCGGCTGCGTCCGGGTGCCGATCTGGCCGAAGGCGCTAAAATCGGCAATTTTGTCGAGATCAAGCAGGCTCAGATCGGCAAGGATGCCAAGATCAGCCATCTCAGCTATATCGGCGATGCTAGTGTTGGTGCCGAGGTCAATGTCGGCGCCGGCGTCATTACCGTCAATTACGACGGCTACAATAAGCATCAGACTATAATTGGCGACAATGCGTTTATTGGCTCCAATGCCTCACTAGTGGCGCCGGTCACCATCGGGGCCGGGGCCCTGGTTGCCGGCGGCAGTATAATCACCGAGAACGTCGAGGCCGACGCCTTGGCACTGGGCCGTGGCCGCCAGATCAACAAACCAGGCCGTGCTAAGATAGTCTTCGCGGCCGCCAAGGCCAAAAAATTCAGCAAGAAGGACCTCTAGTCATGTGCGGTATCGTCGGTATTGTGGGCAATCAGCCGGTTGCCAGCCGCTTAGTGGATGCGCTTAAGCGTCTGGAATATCGCGGCTACGACAGCGCCGGTGTCGCTACGCTGCAAGGCGGCGAGATTGCCCGCCGTCGTGCCGAAGGCAAGCTGATCAATTTGGCGCAAAAGCTCGACGCCGAGCCGATGAGTGGGCTGACCGGCATTGGTCATACCCGCTGGGCTACCCATGGCGCCCCGACCGAAGGCAACGCGCATCCCCATGTCACCGACCGTGTCGCTGTAGTGCATAATGGCATTATCGAAAACTATCGCGACATGCTTGCCGATCTGGCTGGGGACGGCTATCTGCCGAGCACCCAGACCGACACCGAAGCGGTCGCACTTTGGGTCTCTCGCGAGCTGGCCAATGGCGCCGATCCCGAACTGGCGGTATCGCGAACCCTCAAAAAGCTGCGTGGCGCCTTTGCGCTGGCTTTCATGTTCCGCGGCGATGAAAACCTGCTGATTGCTGCCCGCCATGGCGCCCCGCTGGCCATCGGCTATGGCAATGGCGAAATGTACTTGGGTTCGGATGCTATGGCGATGGCTCCCTTTACGTTACGCCTGAGCTATCTCGAGGACGGCGACTGGGCGGTCATCAC
The DNA here is from genome assembly GCA_025050575.1 of Candidatus Devosia symbiotica. Classification (GTDB taxonomy): domain Bacteria; phylum Pseudomonadota; class Alphaproteobacteria; order Rhizobiales; family Devosiaceae; genus Devosia; species Devosia symbiotica. Next base: position 9,564 of record JALBVE010000006.1, on the reverse strand, counting down.
CCATAGTGGCGTCACTATCCGCGACGCCAGCGACACTATTATCGAACGCGGCCAGCTGATTTCGCAGACTTCGGCGGCGCTGGTTGACAAGGGCAATCACCGCCACTTCATGGCCAAGGAGATTTACGAGCAGCCCGAAACCATCGGGCATACGCTGAGCCATTATGTGGATATGGGCACCGAGCGGGTTTCAATTCGTGAACAACTGCCATTCGATTTTGCCGATCTTAGCCGATTGACTATCGGCGCCTGCGGCACGGCCTATCTGGCCGGCGCGGTTGCCAAGTACTGGTTCGAACGCTATGCCCGCCTGCCGGTTGATATCGATGTGGCGTCGGAATTCCGCTATCGCGAGCCGCCACTGGAAAAAAACGGCTTGTCGCTGTTCATTTCGCAATCGGGCGAGACGGCCGACACGCTGGCGGCACTGCGTTATTGCGCCGATCAGGGCCAGCACGTCGCGGCACTGGTCAATGCCGTTGAATCCACGATTGCCCGCGAATCCGATGTAGTCTTTCCCATTTTGTGCGGTCCGGAAATCGGCGTTGCCTCGACCAAGGCCCTGACCGCGCAATTGACCGCTCTAGCTAGTCTGGTCATCGCCGCTGGCCGCGCCCGCGGCGTGCTCGCTGCTGCGCAGGAAACCGAGATGGTGCGGGCGCTGATCAGCCTGCCAACGGCCGTATCGGCAGCCCTGGGCACCGAGGACCAGATCGTCGATATCGCCAAGCGCCTGAGCCGGACTAAGGATGTGCTCTATCTTGGTCGTGGTCCGATGTTCCCGATCGCCATGGAAGGCGCGTTAAAACTCAAGGAAATCAGCTATATCCATGCCGAAGGTTATGCGGCGGGCGAACTCAAGCATGGCCCCATCGCCCTGGTGGATGAAGACATGCCGGTGATCGTTGTAGCGCCGTCCGACGAGCTGGTCGACAAGACCTTGTCCAACATGCAGGAAGTCGCGGCGCGCGGCGGCAAGATCATCCTGATCACCGATGCCAAAGGGGCCACGACTGTCGGCCATGGCGTCGCCGATATTATCGAAATCCCGCACGTATCGAGCTTTGTGGCGCCCATTCTGGCCACCATCCCGGTGCAATTGCTGGCCTATCACACTGCCGTATTCATGGGCACCGACGTGGACCAGCCACGCAATCTGGCCAAATCGGTAACGGTAGAATAGAGCGCGCCGAATCCAGGCGGCGCAATTAGCCAGCCCGGATCAGCGGGATAGCTAGATCCTTGCGGAAGAGATAGAGCGCAGTGCGGGCGGCTTCGTCATTGGGGCCGCTGAGACCGGGATTGCGTGCCAGCAGGGCCTTGGCGTCGTCATGGGCGAAATCAAGCAGGTACTGGTGCACGTCGGGCACCGCCAGACGATAACCGGGCATGCCCGACTGTCGTATTCCCAGCACATCGCCCTGGCCGCGCAGTTCCAGGTCGCGCTCGGCGATGACAAAGCCGTCCTCAGTAGATTTGATGGTATCGAGTCGAGCCTTAGCGGTTTCGCTCAGATTGCCCTTGTAGAGCAGCAGGCATGAGGAACGCGTGCTCCCCCGACCGACGCGGCCGCGCAACTGGTGCAATTGCGCCAGGCCAAAGCGTTCAGCGTGCTCGATGATCATAATCGAGGCGTTGGGCACATCCACACCCACCTCGATGACGGTGGTGGCTACTAGCAGCTTGAGTTCGTTGGCGGCAAAGCGCGTCATCACTGCCTGCTTGGCCGCTGCGCTCATCTGGCCATGCATCAGCGCAATCTGGTCGGCAAAGACCTTTTGCAATTCGGCAAAGCGATCCTTGGCAGCCATGACATTGAGATGTTCGCTCTCCTCGACCAGCGGGCACACCCAGAACGCCTGTGCACCATCGTCCAACCGCGCCTGCAGCCGGCTGACTACTCGATCATATTCACCAATGGAAAGTACAGCCGTATCAATAGGTTGGCGGCCCTTAGGCTTTTCGCGCAAAACACTGACCTCCATGTCACCGAAATGAGTGAGCACCAGGGTGCGTGGGATCGGTGTGGCGGTCATCACCAGCAGATCGGTGTGCTGGTCCTTGTCGGACAGCGCCAGGCGTTGGTGCACGCCAAAGCGATGCTGTTCATCCACCACGGTCAGGCCCAGATTATGAAACTCGACGCCGGACTGGAACAGTGCGTGGGTGCCCACGACGATGTCGGTGGTGCCACTGGCGATTCCCGCCAGTTTGGCGCGGCGCTTGGCTACAGGCAGCTTTCCGGTGAGCAGTTCGCAGCCCAGTCCGGCCGCGTCGCACAAGGGCTTGAGAGTCTTAAAGTGCTGGGCTGCTAGTAATTCGGTTGGTGCCATCATGGCTGATTGCGCCCCACTCTCGACCATAGCCGCCATGGCCATCAGGGCGACGATCGTCTTGCCGGCACCAACATCGCCCTGCAGCAGGCGCGACATCCGGTTGGGTGAGGCCAGATCGGCGCGAATTTCATCGATTGCCGCCAATTGCCCTTTAGTGAGCGAAAAGGGTAACAGACTACTAACCTTGAGTGTCACCTCACCGGTAAATGTGCGGCTGATTCCGCGGTCCGCGACCACGGTGGAGCGGATCAGCTGCAGGGTGAGCTGACCGACGAAATATTCATCATAGGCAAGGCGTTGGCGGGCAGGGGCCCAGAGCTGGGTTTCGTCCGGACTAGCCGGCAAATGCACCATGCGCATGGCATCGGCAAATCCTGGCCATCGGCGTTGCGCCATTGTAGCCGGGTCAATCCATTCGGGGATATCCGGCAGGCTCTCAAGTACTTGCCGCACCAGCTTGGCCAATGCTTTGGAACTCAGACCCTGGGTGAGCGGATAGACTGGCTCGACCAGGGGTAGGGTGGCAAACTTGTCCGGTTCGATAATGTAATCGGGATGGGTGATCTGCTTCTTGCCATTAAAAACGCCTATCGTGCCCGATACATAGCGTTTCTCCCCAATCGGCAGGGCCTTTTCAACCCATCCGCCCTGGACTCGAAAGAATACCAACTGCATCTCACCAGTTTCGTCATGCGCAAACACCCGGTGCGGCACATGCGGTTTGCCTTGTGGCGACGGCTGGTGCCGGTCGATATGAAGCAGCAGAGTCACGATTTGATTGAAATAGGCCTCGGCAATATCGACCTGACGGCGGCGATCGACCACACCTGCTGGCATGTGCATCAGGATATCAAGAGCAATTGCCTCTTGCCCGTCAGGCGTTCCAAAAAATCTGGTTAGCAGCGCGGCAAGTTTGTCGCCGACACCCTTGATCGAGTGCAGCGAGCGGAATAGCGGCGAAAGGCTATCAGGGCGAGACACGCATTGATTCTCCTGTTCGCGAGGCTATCGCGCCATTTGCGCCGAATGAAGTACGTCCGCGACCTGAGTCCATTTCCCGGCGAGTATGAGCTAAGTGGAGAGATTGGATCGACCATGCGACTTAAGTTCCGCTATAGAGATTATGAATTGCATCCCCCCCCAACCCCGCCCTTTGGCGTGGTATAACTAAGGCTAGTCAGCGTGCAGGGACTGCCGACAAGCTGATGAGGGGATCATCAGCTCAATGGAGCGACGGATTCCAGCATCATGGTATCTGACGCGCTAGGACGGCCCATTCATCGTTGTGTTCGAGTCGGCAACAGCCTTGCTAGTGCGCAGAATATCGGCGTCAGGGGTCTTCTTCATACCAGCGTGCGCAGGTTTATCTCAGCTACACCACGACCAGGGACATGATCATCTCAGAAATCGGCTTTGAGAGTGGATTCACGAATACCTCCAACTTCAATCACCCTTTTCTTCGGAAAGATGGGCTCACGCCACGCGAATTTCGACGCTCGATCAATATCACTCGCTGATCACACTCGTTCGGAGCACATCTACATGCCATTTGCCCTCGTCCTTGAACGCCAGCATAAGCTGGCCTTGCGCGACATTGACCTGCCACTGGACATCGGGCAGGCTTAGTCAAGATCGCCAGCCACACTGTGGGCGTGTGCGGTTCGGACGTGCACTATTATACCCCTGGCAGGATCAGGCTCTTCGTCGTCAATGCGCCCATGGCCCTGGGGCACGAAGCGGCCAAAACCGTGACCGAGGTTGACACTGGCGTGACCTATCTCAAGACACTCGACCCTAATTCGCGCGCCAGCCGGCTAGGCATATACAATGTCGATGATGCCGCCAATCCATGGCGCGCTGACCTCAGAAGTGGTGCATCCGGCGCACTACAACTTTAAGCTGCCCGACTATGTGAGCTTTACCGAAGGCGCCATGGTGGAGCCGTTTGTGATTAGGGTGCAGGCGGCGAACAACGCCAGGATCGCACCCGACGATACAGCACTGGTGCTTGGCGCCGGTCCGATCGGCACCATGGTGGCCCTGGCAGCCTTGGCCGGCGACTGCATCCGGATGATCGTGGCCGACTTGGCGCCGCCGAAGCTGGATATCGCGGTGCAGTATCAGGGCGTAATCCCGGTCAATATTCGAGACAAGGTGGTCGAGGAAGTCGCCCAACTCACCGACAACTGGGGCGCCGATATAGTGTTCGAATGTTCGGGTTCTCCGCATGTCTGGAAGACCATCATGGAGCTGCCGCGTCTCAGCGGCGCCCTTGTTATCTTCGGCTTGCCGGTCAAGCCGGTTGCGGTCGATATCGCCGACGTCTCGGGAACTGCGCATTGAGAATGTATTCCGCTACGCGCACCGGCATGACCGCGCCATTGCGCTGATCGCCTCGAGCAAGGTCGATCTCAAGCTGCTGATCTCAGAAACATTCGTCTTCGAGAATTCCAAGGCGGCGTTTGATCGGACCGTGGAGGACAGGCCCAGTGATGTGAAGCTGCAGATCAGAGTGGCTCGATAATACGCACAAGACTCCAGATCTCGTTGCGGTGGTAGGAGGGGAGCTACAGGCCCACCTGCCGTATTGTGGCGGCCGAATAGCGAGCTCCCTATATACGAAAGTTAGCTGACTCGATCTCATCGAGATTGGCTCAAGTCAGGGTAACGTTCAACACCCGGACGTTTTCCTCAAAACATTCGAGGTTGCGCGTGCTAAACAGCGGCACGATCCAGGGTCTCTGAGTGAGTAGCCATGCTAGCGCGACACGTGCCAGCGACGCGTCGTGGCGAGCGTCTATGGAGCGGATGAACTCTATGAGCGCCTGATTGGCCTCAATTGTATTAGGCGCGAAGCGCGAAATGGCTGTGTATCAGCGTGGGATCCAGACGCCTATACGCTCGGTAAATCATTGAAGTTTTTATAACGAACGGGGTCATTGGATGGCGCTGAGTTACATTGCACTGCTATCTCCGAATAGATAGTGCTCTGTCGCAATTGCGGATCACACTCCGCCGGTACCTCACCAACAGTTAAATCAAGAAGCGGCGAGACCTTGTCTCGTAACTCGTTGGTGTTGAGGCGCTCTGTTGCCTGCATCTCAGCGCATGCTGCCAAAAATCTGGTCAAACCTCATGAACAGCGACAACACGGAACAAACAATTCAGCATACCTATGAGCACCCAGTCGTCGTTCCGCAAGTGTCGCACTTCAGGCATGTGCCGTTCCGGACCATCGTAAAGTTATGGCACTCGGTGCACTGGTCGCCAGTATAGCCCTTCATCTGGGCTTCGGCGCGCAGCAGGCCTGAGTCCTTGCTCGGTGACGGGCTCAGGATCGGGCTAAATTCAGCAGCCGGGAAGGCGGTGGGGGCCAGTTGGATTTCGGTCTTTAGGGCCGTCGCGGCCTTGAGTGCCGTCACGGTTGAGGTCTGCATCGCCTGCACCGGATTTAGATGGTGATCGCCTGAGACGATCATTAGGCTCTTATTGGTGACACGGCCACGAGTCATGCCGCGCGAGACAAAGCGATCAGCCTCCATTGAAGCAGGGGCGGCAGCGGTCGAACGGCCAGCCTTGTCCTTGTCGGCACCCTTGCCCAGCGAGGTCGGGCTTTCCGGATTGACGTGGGCCAGGTCGTCGCGGTCGAGATAGGAGACGGCCAATTCGCGGAACACGTAATCGAGGATCGAGGTTGCGTTCTTGATCCGGTCATTGCCCATGACCATGCCTGCGGGCTCGAAGCGGGTGAAGGTGAAGGCCTCCACATATTCGTCCAGCGGCACGCCATATTGCAGGCCTAGGGAAATGGCGATGGCGAAATTGTTCATCATTGCGCGGAAGGCGGCGCCTTCCTTGTGCATGTCGATGAAGATTTCGCCAAGACGGCCATCATCATATTCGCCGGTACGCAGATAGACCTTGTGGCCACCGACCACGGCCTTCTGAGTATAGCCCTTGCGGCGATCCGGTATTTTTTCGCGGTCGCGGATGATGGTTTCAACGATGCGCTCGACGATCTTTTCGGCCACATGCGGCACGCGGGCAGCAGCCGGCATGGCGGCCATTTCCTCAGCCCGATCCTCGTCTTCATCCTCCTCGGCTGCTGCCAGCACCGAAGAATTCAGCGGCTGGCTGAGCTTGGAGCCATCGCGATAAAGCGCATTGGCCTTGAGCGCGAGGCGCCAGCTGAGCATATAGGCCTGCTTGACATCTTCGACGGTGGCATCGTTGGGCATGTTGATGGTTTTGGAAATCGCGCCCGAGATGAAGGGCTGCGCCGCCGCCATCATCAGGATGTGGCTTTTAATCGAGAGCGAGCGCTTGCCGATCTTGCCGCAGGGGGCGGCGCAATCGAATACCGGCAGATGCTCGGGTTTAAGGTGCGGGGCGCCTTCGAGCGTCATCGCGCCACAGACATGGGTATTGGCGGCCTCGATGTCCTGTTTGGAGAAGCCCAGGAAGGGTAGCACTTCGAAAGTAAAATCGTTGAGCTGCTCGTCACTGACACCCAGGCTCTTGAGGAAGTCCGCACCCAGGGTCCACTTGTTAAAGATGAACTTGATGTCAAAGGCCGAGGCGGTCGCGGCATTGAGCGCGGTGATTTTTTCGTCGGTAAAGCCCTTGGCCTTGAGCGTCGATGGGTTGACGCCGGGTGCCTGGTTGAGATTGCCATGGCCGACTGCATAGGCCTCGATCTCGGCAATGTCGGATTCCGAATAGCCCAGCGTGCGCAGGGCAGGAGGGACCGCCCGGTTAATGATCTTAAAATAGCCGCCGCCGGCCAGCTTCTTGAATTTGACCAGAGCGAAATCGGGCTCGATGCCAGTGGTGTCGCAATCCATCACCAGGCCAATCGTGCCGGTGGGGGCGATAACCGAAACCTGAGCGTTACGGAAGCCATACTTCTCGCCCAGCGCTAGGGCATTGTCCCAGGCTAGTTTGGCGCGGGCACTCAATTCGCTGTCGATCAGGCTGGCATGGTCGAGCGGCACTGGCTTGATCGAGAGATTTTCGTAGCCTTCGGCATGGCCATGGGCAGCATTGCGATGATTGCGGATGACGCGCAGCATGTGCTTGGCATTGCGCTTGTAATCCTTGAACGGGCCTAGCTCCTTGGCCATTTCGGCCGAGGTGGCATAGCTCACGCCAGTCATGATGGCGGTGACGGCGGCGGCAATGGCGCGGCCTTCCTTGGAGTCGTAGGGAATGCCCGAGGTCATCAGGAAGCCGCCAATATTAGCATGGCCAATGCCCAGCGTGCGGTATTCGAACGAACGTTCTGCAATCGCCCTAGAGGGGAACTGCGCCATCATCACCGAGATTTCGAGGACGATGGTCCAGAGGCGCACGGTGTGCTCATAGGCAGCGGTATCGAACGAGCCGTCCTCGTTGCGATAGGGCAGCAGATTGACCGAGGCCAGATTGCAGGCGGTGTCATCAAGGAACATATATTCCGAGCAGGGGTTCGATGCATTGATCGGACCAGCTTCGGGGCTGGTGTGCCACTCATTGATGGTAGTGTGATACTGGATCCCCGGATCAGCCGAAGCCCAGGCGGCATAGCCCACCTGTTCCCACAGATCGCGGGCCTTGAGGGTCTTGGTCACCTTGCCCGACTGGCGGGCCTTCAGATCCCAGTCGCCATCGCCTTCAACGGCGCGCAGGAAATCGTCGGTGACGCGGACAGAATTGTTCGAATTCTGGCCCGACACGGTGAGATAGGCTTCGCTATCCCAATCGGTGTCATAGACCGGGAATTCGATGTCCTTGTAGCCCTGCCTGGCGAACTGGATGACGCGGAAAATGTAGTTCTCTGGCACCAGGGCTTTCTTGGCAGCACGCACTTCGCGCTTGAGGGCGGGGTTCATGGCCACGTCAAAGCAGTCGTGGCCGCTGCCTTCGCAGTTGACGGCGGCCTTCATGATCATCTTGAGATGTTTTGAGATCAACTTGGAGCCGCTCACCAGAGCGGCAACCTTCTGCTCCTCTTTGACTTTCCAGTTGATATATTCCTCGACATCGGGGTGATCGATATCGAGCACCACCATCTTGGCGGCGCGTCGGGTAGTGCCACCCGACTTGATGGCGCCGGCAGCCCGGTCGCCGATCTTGAGGAAGCTCATCGGACCCGAGGATTGTCCGCCGCCCGAAAGCCGTTCACCCGAGCCGCGCAGAGCCGAGAAATTGGTGCCGGTGCCAGAGCCATATTTGAACAGCCGTGCTTCGCGGACCCAGAGGTCCATGATGCCGTTTTCATTGACTAGATCATCGCTGACCGACTGGATGAAGCAGGCATGCGGCTGCGGGTGCTCATAGGAGCTCTTGGAACTCACCAGCTTGTGGGTGAAGGGGTCGACATAGAAATGGCCCTGGCCAGGGCCATCAATGCCATAGGCCCAGTGCAGGCCGGTATTGAACCATTGCGGGCTATTGGGTGCCACACGTTGGCTGGCCAACATATAGGCCAGTTCGTCAAAGAAGGTGCGAGCATCTTCTTCAGCGTCAAAATAGCCGCCCTTCCAGCCCCAATAAGCCCAGGTGCCGGCCAAGCGATCAAACACCTGGCGGCTGTCCATTTCTGAACCATAGCGTTCGGCCTCGGGCAGCTTGGCGAGCGCAGCTTCGTCAGGGACGGAGCGCCACAGCCAGCTCGGCACCGAGTTTTCTTCGACCTTTTTGAGCGCCTTGGCGACGCCGGCCTTGCGGAAATATTTCTGGGCAATGATGTCAGCCGTGACCTGGCTCCAGCCGGTCGGAATGGCGATATCTTCGAGCTTAAAAACGACTGAGCCATCGGGATTACGAATCTCGCTCGTAGCCGAGCGGAATTCGAGACTGGCATAGCGGTCTTCATTGGCTTTCGTGAACCGGCGTTCAATGCGCATAGTCGTCTTAAGTCCCCAATATGACGGACACAGTAGTGCCCACGGGCCGAAACCCGGCTTCTCATTCAAATCTGTATTGACGCTTCACCAACCGAGCCCGTGACCTGGCTCAAAAGAAACTTGCCTGTGTCCTTGTCTGGAGCTAGTCTGATGCCGGCGCTCTCGGCAGGGAGCTTCGGCTCCCGGTAGACAATGCTGCGGACCTGTCAAAAATATCTGCCGATTCAAACGATGCGTCAACGCAAGAAATCACAAGGTTTAATAGTGCGACGGATCGTTTCGCCAACCAAGAGTAAGCTCATTATGTGGATAGCGGGGACAAACTGCAATAAAAGCCCCCC
>JALBVE010000059.1 GCA_025050575.1 Candidatus Devosia symbiotica | reverse complement strand
CTAGCAACCGGAACGGCGTGGACTTGCCCATACCGGACGGGCTGAGGATGGAAACGAACTCACCGCGCTTCACCTGCAACGAGATGCCGCCAAAAACATCCATCTCGTCAAAGCTCTTGCGGATGTCGGTCAGTAGGAAGAAGGTGACCAGTGCCTCTAGTATGACCTTGGGTGTCAATCCGAAGCCAAACCACAGCACGATCAGCGACGCAATGGCGACCAGTGGCACAGTCTGGCTGATCACGAACACCGGTATCAGCGTCCGGCGCAGCGGCCGAAAGAAGTCGATGGGGACCGAGAACACGAAGGCCGCAGCCAGAGAGCAGACAAAGCCGAGCAGCGTGGCGTTGAGCGTAGGGATCGTATTTTCCAGCAGGGCGCTGCGATGCTCGATAGTCTGAGCGATCACCCGCGACGGCGCCGGCAGGGTGATAGGGGAAATGCCAGAAAAGGTGACGCAACTCTTCCATGCCAGAACCAATGCCCTCAGAGATCAGAGCAGGTAGCGTCGAGAACGAGCGCGCGGGGCGTAGCGGGATGGATATGACGAACCTTGAGAATGCGAAAGGGGAAGCCGCCACATGGCCGGAGTGAGCGCAAGGCCCCGATCTTGGCGCCATAGATCAGATTCTACAGGCCTCGCTGACTGACCGACTCTGCTTCGGTGGGCCGCCAGCGATGTCCGTGTCGGGAACGATGAAGTTGACCTTAACGAGGGACTTGAGGCGCAAGATGGTCGCCATGTTCGCATAATATCGGTTGTGGAACAAGGCGCGGGCCCAGCTGGCGTATACTTCAAGTTTGTTGATAAAAGCGGGGAAAAGGTTCCTCCAAGACACTGGTTGGGAACCAGAGCGAAGCCTTGCCTTGGGCGTGTCAAGGTCGAATAGGCCGAGATCAAGCAGATCTGCTAGCATCCGGCGAGCGGATCGTTCTGGCAAGCGGGTAGCAGTGATTATTGTGGGCGTGGAGCCCTCAATAAACCGATGATTTCCGGGCCTGCTGAGGGCTCCGCGCTCAGAAATATGAGGCCTGGTGGATAAAAGTACTCACTCGCCGACGGGTGCGGGGGAGTTTAGCAACTGGCTAGAACGTGTAGTTGATGCCGGCACGAACAACGCCGAAGCGCTCGGTGATATCGTGATTGCCGATGGGCAGGCCGTTATAGGTCTGGGTACCTAGATCGACATAGAGATATTCGGCCTTGATGGTGATCTGGTTGGTGGCTTGCGCCTCCATGCCCACGCCCAGCGTCCAGCCCAGATGGGTGGCCGATTGCGAAGTTACCACATTAGCTGGATCGGTCAGGCTGACGCTGCCGCGACCGGCGGCGAAACCACCAGTGAGGTAGGGCATGACGGCTCCAAAGGTCATGCCGGTGCGGCCGCGGATGGTGCCATAGACATCCATGCCCGATTTGAGTTTACCGGTGATACCCAGATTCTGCTCATAGCCGATCGAGGCGAACTGGATATCGCCCTCGGCGCCTAGCACGAAACTACCCATATCCATATTGTAGCCAGCTTCGGCGCCGAGCTGCCAGCCGCCGCTATTGTTCTCGCTCTTGGCGCCGCCGCCGACCGGCTGACAGACCAGACTGCCCCAGCCATAACCGGCATTGATGCCGGCGTAAAAGCCTTCCCAACTCGACGCCGGGGTGGGCGAATACATCGTGCTGGAACCGCTGTTCCAACCCAGGTCTTCGGCGTGTACCATAGGGACGAACAGCATCAGGGCGGCAAAGAAAAGGGCCTGGCGCTTCATGGAAGACCTCGTCGGAAATAGCGCAATGAAATATCCGCTAAAATGCGACGTCATCCATTAACGTTCAGGTAAGGAAGAAGGTTAACGCCAGGCGCCAACGCGTGGTTTGGTTCACTATTTTGCGCATATTGCAGAGAGCGTTTTTATGTTCCGGCGCACGCTTTGACATAGTTGCGCCAACCGCCATGCGCGGTGACCTTCTGGGCGCCGGCAATGGCATGCGCTTCGCACAAAAAGCTGGCAATCGCGCTGCTGTCGTCCAGCCTGATCTTGCCGACGCCCAGTGGGGCCGGAATCCGTACCATGAACTGGTCAAAGGCAGCGGCTGGCAAGGCCTAGACCTCGCCCTCAAGGTCGGCACCAACATAGCCGGATTCGCGCGCCAGACATAGCTTGGGCGGGGTGGTGTAGGCAGGGCAAACAGACGATAGTCCGCCGCCGTGTGGCACTGTTTGAGCAATTTGCCATCCGGCGCAGTCAATTCATGGTTGAGCGGCATACCGCTGAGATAGGCATCGACCACGACCAGGCTCAACGTGTCATCGGTGGCGGTGGTCATCTTGCTGGCCTGGGGCAGATCTGCGGTCTTGTCGTGACCCATGCCGCGGGTGCCAGGGCAATGCAGTGCATCGGCCAAGGGCGCCAAGGCGTCATCGGTAAAGGCCGGGGCGATCAGGATAACACCGGCCGGCAAATGATCCTGGCTGTCAAAGCCGGCAGGAATGGCGATGGCGGCGCAATCTAGCAGATTGACGAAATTGGTGTAGCGCCCGAATCGGCCACGATTTAGGTGATCGGGCTGGTGGCAGCAATAGCATATCGACATCGACCCATGTGGCTTCGGTCTGGCACCGCAGTTCTTCGAACCGGTACTTGCCGTTGAAGGCTTCCATCGCTGTCTTGCTCTTGGCGCCTGCGATGATGGCACGCACGCTCGGATCGAAATCATCGGCATTGCTGTCGAAAAAGTCCTCGACGGCAGCGAGGCGCTCGGCGACCCAGGGACCATCATAGAGCAGAGCCGCTGCCTAGCGGAGTGGCGCATAGTCGAAGGGCACAATGGTGGCGCCCAGCGAGCGGGCATTGTCGATCGCGGCGTCATAGAGCTTTTCGACCTCGGCATTACCGAAGAATTCGCGTTCGGGATCATCCAGCACACCAATGCGCAAGTCGGTTTTGGGCAGGTTGGCCCAGTTGGCGCGGCGCAAGAACGGGTCGGCAGCGTCAAATCCTTCAGCGATTTTGCGCACGGCGACGCCGTCGCCTACCGTGGTGGCGAATATGGTGACGCAGTCGACGCTGCGGCCGGCTGGAACGGCGCTGGTGTTGAGCAACAGACCCACGGTTGGCTTGATGCCCACCAGATTCTGGCAGGCCGCCGGCACCCGACCCGAGTCAGCCGTATCAGTACCGAGCGCGAAGCAAGCAAAACCAGCCGCGACGCTGACACCAAATCCAGAGCTTGATCCCCTGACATATAGTCTGCATCAAATACTGAACGTGGCGCGCCATAGGGCAAGCGGGTGCCATTCAATCTGGTGGCGCATTGATCCAGATTGGTTTTGCCGATAATAATCGGCCCAGTTGTCCGCAGTCGGGGCGACGATAGCGGCGTCCAGCTGGCTCATAGGCATAGGCCGGGCAGGCAGCCGTGGTGGGCAGACCAGTCATGTCGATATTGTCCTTGACGGCAAAGGGGATGCCCCAAAGCGGCAGGCTGTTGGGCTCTGGGTATCTTTCCATCGGTTTTTGTGTGGCCGCATGCAGGGCATTGTCGCTGGCCGGGGTAATGAACACCGCCTTGTCCGGCCAGGCGGCGCGTCGGGTGATGACCGCCTTGATGACGTCGATTTGTGTCGCTTGCCGGTCGGCATAGAGCGCGCGGAGAGTGGCAAGGTCGAGTATGATCGGCAGCACCAGATGGTCTCCAGTACGACGATCACATCGCCGGTCTTGATGTTTTGGCGAGGCGCGGCGCATAATCCGCGGACACGTCCGGCGGCATGGGCAAGGATGGTGATTTCCATTTTTATGGATTCGATTATGGCCACGGTATCCCCCCCCCGCAGCGACCAGAATCTTCCAAATATTGCCGGACACATTGCTCGCAATGCCAAAGCAATCTGCCCGGCATGTCAGCTTCAAGCGGGCCATTGCCAGTGTCATCGGCAATGAAACTATCGAGCCCCTCGGCCTCCCAGCGATTGCGTTCGGCGTTAAAGGCAGTCTGCTGGCGGGTCTTGAACGTGGTGATGCTGGACGCATTGTGCGCCAGTTTGGTGGCGAAGTCGGCATAGGAGAATTGGGTCTCCTCGATACGGAGCGGATAGGCGCCGTGCAGGAAGGCGACGCGTGCCTCGGTTAGCTCTTCGTGACTCACCGGAAAGAAGCGAATCTGGTCGAAGAAATTCAGCAATCACGACTTGTCGGGCGTGAAGGCCGGCGTTGAGCGCCAGGTATTCTAGACCTGGATGGTTTGGCCAAACAGCTGATAGCCGCCGGGCCTTCCATGCCATAGACGCACATATAGGCGCCGCCGATGCCAACGGCGTTTTCCGGCGTCCAGGTACGGGCCGGGTTGTACTTGGTGGTGACCAGGTGATGATGCGGGTCAATGGGCGTGGCGACGGGTGCGCCGAGATAGACATCGCTCAGTCCCAACACCAGATAGCTGGCATCGAAAATGATCTGCCTGACCGCCTCTATGCCGCCCAACCCATTGATACGACAAATGAATTCTATATGGTCCAGACACCAGAGTGCGTTATGGCGCATTAGTTCGTGGTATTTCTACACAGCCAGCTGGATGTCTGGGTCGTTCCAGGACAGAATATAGATGGGCGATGCGGCTGGGGACGACGACGTCTTCGGCGGCAGGTGGCGACGTCTCGATTTCAGCCAGAATACCGAGCAGGCGACCGCGCGGCAGGGCTGTGCCGTCGTAGTGGATCTGCAGCGAGCGAATGCCGGGGGTCAGGTCGATTGCGGCGATCCGGCTATCTGCATGCACAGCTTGCATCAGCAGATGCAAGCTGTGCAGGGCGATATCGAGCGACATGTCGCCATATTCTACGAGGAGATTATCGTCGCCCTGACGCCAGTAGACCACTGGCACTGGACCAGCCTTGGATCGGGCCAGAACGGTCGATCCGCTATCGTCCGATGGGCAGTGCGCCGAAGCGCTGGCGATGAGATCATCAGGCCGCGCGACGGGATGAAACCTTATAGTGTCGCCCGGCTTGAACTGGCCCATCTTCTGGAGCCCGTCGCGGGCGATGACGGCCGGGCAGACAAAGCCCTCCCCCAGGCTCGGCCCATCGGAACCCAGAATAATGGGCATGTCGCCAATAAAATCGATGGTGCCGACGGCATAGGCATTGTCGTGCAGGTTGGAAGGGTGCGAGCCTGGCCTCGCCGCCATCGCTGCGCGCCCATTTTGGCGCCGGGCCGATCAAGCGAACACTGATACGGGCGCTATTGAAGTGGACTTCATAGTCCGTGCTGAACAGGGTCTCGATATCGCCAGGCAGAAAGAAATCCGGCGCGCTATGCGGGCCACAGAGTACGCCCACGTCTCAATGGCGAGGTCAGGGGTGCGGCACCATCGACGGGCTGATCGACGTGTGCCAGGTGGAGCACATGACCGACCTTGAGCGTGCTGGTCGCGTAGCCACCGAACTGGCCCAGCCCAAAAGTGGCGCGCAAGCTCAGCACAGCCGGGGCAGCTATACCGCCCGCTACCGCCAGATAGCTGCATTGCCAAGCCCCGGAAATTGTGCCGATGCTCAGCAGTTGGCCAACCTTGATGGTAATGGCCGTGTTATGGGCGACCGGTTAGCCATCGAGCTGCATTGGCATTTCAGCATCTGACAGGGCGATGATCGCAGGGGCATGGAAGCGTAGGGTTGGGCCGGCAACGGTCAGTTTGAGCGCGGTCGTGGTGTCGACATTGCCGACCAGCCGGTTGGCATCGCGGAAGGAGCGGGAATCCATCGGTCCGCTGGATGGAAGGCCGACATGCCAGAGGCCGAGGCGGCCTGGCAGCTCCTGCAGGCTCGATTGGGCGCCGGGCGTTAGAACATCGACCACATTCGGAACGAAGGCAAAATCCTTGAGCGCGGTGGTTGCCACATTGCTGCTAGCTAGCAGGTCTGAGCCGGCGATGGCGCGCAGATAGGTAAGGTTGGTTTCAACGCCGGTGATTAATGTTTCTTCCAGTGCCGCACGCAACTTGGAGATGGCATTGGGGCGGTCGGCTTGACGATGATCTTAGCTAGCATGGGGTCGTAATTAGCTGCGACCTCGGTGCCGGTCTCTATCCAGCTATCGACACGGGTTTCAGCGGGAAAGCGCACTTCGGTCAGCAGGTCTGCACTGGGTTGGAAATTGGCGTGCAGAATTTCGGCATAGACGTGGACCTCGATGGCCGCACCAGTCGAGTTGAAAGGTCCTGCTGAAGCGATCGGGTCTTCGCCCGCCACCTGACGGATCATCCGTTGTGCCGGCCGAGGCATAGTTGGCAGCCACACCCAGATTGATCGCAGCCTAATGCAGCCGCATCCTAATGGCGTCTGAAAGGATGGGCGCCGGGATCTCTTCGAGCACCTTCTGGTTGCGGCGCTGCAGCGAGCAGTCGCGCTCGTCCAGAGCAATTACATTGCCCCTGCCGTCGCTAAATATCTGCACCTCGACATGGCGCGCAGCGGCGACAAAGCGCTCGATAAACACCCGTGCATCGCCAAAATTGGCAGTGACTGTCCGCCGCACGCTGTCGAAGGCAGGAGCCAGCTCGGCGGCACCGGCCCACAACGACATGCCAATCCGCCACCACTCGCCGTACTCTTGAGCATCACTGAATAGCCAGTGGTTTCGGCAGCGGTCAACGCTGCTTCGGCATTGGTCAGCAGATCAGTGCCCGGCAGCAGCGGCGCCCTGCTGGCCTTCGCCAGATCGCGCGCGGTGTGTTTGAGGGCGAAGGCGGCGATATTGTCGGGCGTCGGTCCGATATAAAGGTAATGCCTTCGGCGGTAAGCCGCTCGGCAAACCCGATGTTTTCCGACAGGAACCCGTAACCGGGATAAACCGCTTGTGCGCCGGTAGCCCGGCAGGCGGCGATAACAGCGTCGATATCGAGATAGCTTTGTGTGGCAGGTGAGGGGCCCAGCAGCACGGCCTCGTCGGCTAGCGACACGCCTTTGGTAAAGCGGTCAACGTCGGAATAGACTGCTACCGAGACGATCCCTATGCTGCGCAGGGTGGCGATAATGCGAACGGCAATTTCGCGGCGATTGGCAACCAGGACTTTGCTAAACATGGCTCAATCCGCAATCACAACGCAGATTGGCGTTAGGTTGAAGTCATTGCAGGGATTGTTGATCTGCAGGCAGTTGGAGATGACGCAAAGTACGTCCATTTCTGCGACCAGTTTGACTGGTCGCTGGGCTCGGACAGGCCGTCAACAATGGTCATCTGACCGGATAGGTTGATTAGAACGTTCATGAAGAAGTTGATATTGGGCACGATATCGCGCTTGCCCATACCGTATCGGTCGACTTCGAGCAGGAAATTGTCGCGGCAGGCATGCAGATATTTTGTCTTATGGCCGAAGCGCACCGTGTTGCTTTCGCAGGAATAGGCGCCGGCCGAGGTGTCATGGCGGCCACAGCTATCGGCTGTGACCGTCAGCATCACAATGCCTTTATTGCTGATGATCTTGGTGCCAATGCCGACATAGGCGCTGCCCTGCGGTCGCAGGATATCCTGACCGCTATAGCATTCGGCAAAATCATCGGCCTTGTAAAACAGCGTATCGATGGCCTGCTGGCCCTCGCTATCAATGATGCGGATCGTCTGGCCCTTGCGGACGATGCCAGACCAGGGCTTTTCGACGGCAATGAGAAATTCCTGAGTGACTATGATCAGGGGCATCCGGCCAGTTGCATAGCGTTGTTCTCACAGCCTCGGATGGCTTCCGCAATGGCTGTGTGGTAGAGATCGCCGGCGTCAATTGGCACGCGGAAGCGGGTTACGGTCACCGGCTTTGGGGCATAGTCGGGATTAGGGTCGAGCGGATGCAGGCAATTCGACAGGACAAAGCTCAGATCTATCTCGGCACGCAACTCGACATAGTCGCCGGGGCGACGCAAATCCTCTCGTCAAACAAAATGCCCCTCCTGATCTACCCGCACCGGCGCAAAGAATGTCAGGGCTGACGGTATATCGCGTCGGTCGAGCCTAAGTTTGCCAGTCGCCAGAATGAAATTGTCGCGCGTGTCGCGCGTGTTGCCGGCATAGCGGGCATTCGAGACTGCCGTTGAGCCGCCCATCAATCCGTCATGTGCCGATGACGCTGCCTCGGTCACCGAGAATAGCACGCAGCCCATGTCTGAAAATAAAACTCGCCTTTGGCGATGCCGATTGTCCATTGCAGCTTGATGGTATCGGGCAAGTTCAGTCGTTCGCTGCGGTCCTCTTAGCTCCAGGTGATCATGGCAGCCGATGAGGGACCTTCGGTCTAATCAATGCGAATAGTGTCGCCGGCCTTGAGCGCCGTGGACCAGTGCCAGCCGCCGGGGATAGTCTCGCGATAGATGACGGTTTCGGCCGCCAGTTCGGGCGCCGGTACAACGCTGGGATCTGGCAGAGCCCGCGGTGCGTTCTCCAACCCCTTGTGCTGGTGCCCCTCATAACGCGCACGGTCTGCGGCGATCTGTTGTCGCGCCGCTTCAACTGCGCTGCGCCGTTCCGCGCCGAATAGCCGTGCCGCGAAGGGGCGTTTGAATTCGGCGCCCAGCAGCACATTAGATGCGGAAACACCGAATAGCGCTGAAATACCACGCCACGGTCAGGGCCGGGCTCAGCCACCAGCGGCACGCCATCAAGGGTAATGCCGCCACGCGTTGGCGCTTCCTCACCCAATAACATCTTCAAGAACGTCGTCTTGCCGCAGCCAGACAGGCCGACAAGCGCAACGAAGGCGCGTGGCGCGATGGTCCGCGAGATCTTCTCGAGGACGATCTGGTCGCCATATTCCTTCCAGACATTGTCGAACACGATGTCGCCCATCAGCGGCCCTCCAGATTGGACCAGGAAAAGATGGCGATGCGCAGCCGGTCGAGCGCGAAATTCATGATCACGGCCAGCAGGGTGATCCAGGCCACATAGGTGAAGATCACATCCATCGAGAGATAACGGCGCACCAAAAAGATGCCGTATCCCGGCTCGGAATCGGCCGAAATTGCTTCAGTGGCGATCAAGAACAATCAGGCTGGTCCCAGCTGCAGGCGCAGGTAGGTGAATAGCCTCGGCAGGGTTTGCGGCAGAACCACGCGCAGCGCGATCTGCCAGAAAGAGGCGCCCAGGGTTTCGCCCTTGATGACCTGCTCGCGCGGTAGCTTGATTACCTTGAGCGCTAAGTCGCGGGTTATTGGCGGGGCAATGCCGATGATGATCAGAGTGATCTTGGCAGTTTCGCCCAGTCCTAGAACAATGAACAGCACCGGTAGCAGCGCCCGCAGATAGAGGCACATGCCCACGGCCATGCCAAACACCAGCGCGATGGCGGTGGAAATTCCCAGCGCTCAGAATAGCCGCGACAGACTCGTCAGCGTGTCGGACCGCATCAGATAGTCGCCGCTGCGCACATCTGGTGTAAACGCCATACGGCTGATCGCGTCTGTATGATCATGGGCCAGCGCGCCAAACGGCGCGGCGATGGCGCTCGGGCTGTCGCCGGCTTTGTCGCCGACCATCGCGGCAGCGTCGAAACCCTGATGCGTGCCGGACTGACCCTGGCCGATGGCGCGCGCTATCATGCCTGCCCTCGCCTTTGCCACGCTGACCGATACCGCGCACCGCCTAAGCGGCAAGCGCGTACCGCGTATTTCGCCCGAATTGCATCGTGGGACCGGCGCGCTGATACCACGGGAAACCTAGCAGGACCCGCGCCGCACTGGCTTTCTGGCGCCCATCAGTCAGACCGAGCGACAATCGATCGTCTATTTCCCTAACTGTGCCACGCACATGTTCGGCGCGCCGGAAACGAGCCATGACCTGCTCCCGGTACCCGACGCCATGCTGGCCCTGCTCGAGCGCGCTGGCTTTGATGTGGTCTTGATGGCCGCCAGGCTGTCTTGATCCTTCAGGATGACGGCATCATTGCTATTGGAAAAGTCGCCGATGATCACTGCGGTGGTGTCAACGCCGCCAGCGGCGGGAATTGACAGGCCATCCATATTGGTCAACATCACTGCGTCATAGGCGCCGGCGGTGTATTGGTTCATCGACTTCACATAGTCGTTGAACTGGGTTGACCTCGATGGTGATGCCGTATTTGTCGGCGCATTTCTTGACGAAATCGCTATCGGCGACATAGCCTCAGAGCATCCAGCCCACACAGATCGACCAAGCGATCTTGAAATTGGTCTTGGCCAGCGCCAACGATGTGGCGCTGACGGCCAGGGCGGCCGACAGGGTTAGCACGGTGGCGATTTTGGTTAGGATCTTCATCTCAATTTCCCTTTGCGTGCCTCACAAAAAGGGATTGGCGGAAATCATCGCGCCAATCCCTTGGCTATCGAGATCTCCCGGGCTTTTGTCCCGCCGTGTGTCCACCCGGATATCTCCCGGCTAGTGGAAGCTCTCGGACCAGACGTGACCCAT
>JALBVE010000058.1 GCA_025050575.1 Candidatus Devosia symbiotica | reverse complement strand
TATGATAAAGCTGGCCAATGCCGAGCGTCTGACGGGTTACAAGGTGGGTGGGATCAGCCCGTTCTGGCAAAAGAAGCGGGCGCCAACCGCAGTCGAGGAACTGGCAATACTGGAAGATGAGATCTTCCTCAATGGCGGGCAGCGCGGTCTGCAGCTGCGCATGAAGCCCGACGATCTGGTAGCAGCGCTGGGCGGCAAGGCCATCCATCTCATTCGCTGAGACAGGCAACGAGGACCCCGTCTGCAGATTTAACGACAAAAGACGCCCGATCGGACGCCTTCATCTCAAGTCTAGTATGGGCAGGATCGATTAACGAGCGTAGTTGCCGCGAGCGATGTTCTTGATGTCGCCCTTGGTGATGCCCAGATCGTTGAGCTGACGGTCGTCGAGGGCGCTGAGCTCGCGCAGAGTGCGCTGGTACTGGGCAAACTGTGCGATTTTCTGGCGGATGTTCATTTTGAGTTCCCCTTCATTTTGAAGGCTTATATCTATAGTAAGCCAGTCGTGATTAGAAGATGGACTTTGTGCACATCCGTTATGCACTGGATGAACATAAAACAGGCAATTCGTTCATTTTGGCTTCAGCCGTGGAATCGCTCTAAACGCTAATACTGCGCTCAATCTACTGAAAAACAAACGAAAACGGGCGCCGTTGCTGCGACGCCCGCCGTATAGGGTCTGTTAACCGTCGCTGACTGGCCATGCGCTTACCGCTGGACGTTGAGACGCTTGGCTGCCTTTGCCGCACGCCGGTCTTCGCGCATTTCAAACCACATAGCGTTGAGAATGGCAAAGCTGCAGGTCAGCCTGACGCGGAGGATCCACGAGAAATACCACACGATTTGTCTCCCTAATAGGCATTGGGATTCTTATTGAGTGACTGGGTTGTCACCTGACCGCGCATGACCCGGAACACCCAGGCAGTATAAAGCAGATGATCGGCAGAAAGATCAGTGTCGCCAGCAGCATGATGAACATGGTCAGATGGCTGGACGAGACATCCCACAGGGTCAGGCTGGCATTGAGCACTGTCGAAGACGGCAGCAGGAACGGGAACACCGACAGGCCCGCCGTGGCGATGATATCAAAGATGGCCAGGCTGGACGCCGCAGGGTGACAAGGCGCAGTCGCGCCTATAGGCCGAGAATAGCCCCGCTCAGACCGAGAAAACCCAGCACAGGGGCACTGATCACCCAGGGATAGACACTGTAATTGGTCACCCAGCCGCCATGGACCAGTGCAACGATCTTGCCCAGTGGATTGATCGCGACATTGGCGTCGACCATGCTGATAATGGCGTAGCCATCTATGCCGAATGCTACCCAGAGCTCGCTCAGGGCGAACAGGACCATGGTAGCCAGGCCGGCCCAGGTGCCGTAGCTGCGGGCATGATCAGCCACGGGACCATTGGTACGGCCGGCGATTACGGCAGCGCCCTGAGTAACGATCATGCCTAGACTGACCAGACCGCTCAACAAGGCAAACGGCATTAGCAGCTGGAAGAAATTGCCAGTGTAGAAGGCGCGCAAGGTGTCATCGAGATGGAAAGGTGCGCCAAGCAGGACATTGTTCACGGCAACGCCCAGGATCAGCGCAGGCACAAGGCCGCCGACAAACAAGGCTCAGTCCCAGGTCGCCCGCCAGCGTGGATCGGTCATCTTGCCACGGAACTTGAAGCCCGCCGGGCGCAGGATCAGCGCCAGCAGGATGACGATCATGGCCAGATAGAAGCCCGAAAAGCTGACCGCATTAAAGAGGTGGGAAAGCGGCAAAGATCGCACCGCCCCCAGCACCAGCCAGACTTGATTGCCTTTCCAGGTCAGGCCGATGACCTTGATAAGGACGCGGCGCTCGGCATCGGTGCGGGCGACGAAGGGCAACAGGGTCCTGACACCGAGATTGCGGCCGCCCATCACGGCACAGCCGATCAGCAGAATGCCCAGCAATGGCCCACCAGGTGAGGCGCAGCGTTTCATAGTCGAGCGGAACAGTGCTCATGATCCCAATTCCTTGTTGGCGGGCGTGACAGGCAGGGCGGCAACAACGAAATCGGAATCATTGCCTTCATCGGACGCAGCGAGCAGCTTGTTCTGCAGGCCGGCCTTGATGATCCTGACCATCAGCATGATCATGATGACGAGCAGCACCGAATGGGGTGCCACAAAGAAGGTGAGCGAAATGATCAGATCCCAGAAGTTTAGGCTTGAGGCGACATAGCAGGTCGGCAGGACGCCTTCCACCACCCCGGGCTGGCGGCCATATTCGGCAATGAACCAGCTCCCCTCAATGGCCAGCCAGGGCAGCGGCAGCACGGCCAGGCCAATCGACAGCACAGCCCAATTAGTGCCAATCCAGCCGCGCACCACCCGATAGAACCAGATGCCGAACATGGCGATAAAGAAGAAGCTGATCCCTATCATCAGGCGGAAACTCCAGAATAGTGGCCACACATCGGGCATGGTATCGAGCGCGGCCATGGCGATCTGCTCACCGGTGGCATTCTCGACATCATCGCGATATTTCTTGAGCAGCAGGCCGTAGCCCAGATCGGACCAGTGTTCGTCAAACGTTGCGCGGGCCGCGGTATCGCTGCCATCGGTCCGAATGGCTTGCAGCGCGCCATAGGCGATTATGCCAGACTGGATGCGCTTGGCCACCTCTCGGTTAGTTTGGTAATACCGGGTAGATCGCGATCGAGCGAGTGGGTGTGGTGATGCCAAGCAGCCAAGGCAATTGCACCTGGAACTCCGGCTTGCCAGCGTCTTGCCCGGAATGGTAAACATGGTCAGCAAGGCAGGCGTCGGTTCGGTGTGATACATGGCCTCCATGGCGGCTATCTTCATCTGCTGGTCCTGGGTGGCGATATAGCCGCTCTCGTCGCCGAGCACGATCACCGACACGGCCTAGGCCAGGCTAAAGCTGGCAGCCACGACCATGGAGCCGCTTGGCCAGCTCGATATGCTTGCTCTGCAACAGGAACAGGCCGGAAATGGCAAAGATAAAGACCGAATCGGCGACATAGCTGGCGCTGACGGTATGCGCGAATTTGGCCTAGGCCACCGGGTTGAAAATGATAGCCATGAAGTCGATGACTTTCATGCGCATGGTATCGGGATTGAATTTGGCGCCGACCGGGTTCTGCATCCATCCATTGGCGACCAGGATCCGCAGTGCTGAGAAATTGGCGCCCAGAGCGGTCAACCAGGTGTCGGCCAGATGCCCCATCTTGCTCAGTCGCTCCCCAGTCAAAGAAGAATGGGCCGACGAAGGTGGCTGTCAGGAAGAAGGCTATCAGCCCTTCAATGGCCAGCGGAGCGCCGAAAACGTCGCCCACATAGTGACTGTAGTAGCTACAATTCATGCCGAACTGAAATTCCATGACGATGCCAGTAGCCACACCCATGGCAAAGTTGACGCCAAAAGGACGCCAAAAGAAAGTGCCCCAGAACAGGGTTGCCTTGCGCCAGATTTCGCGCCCGGTCATCACATAGGTGCTCTCTAATGATGGCTATGATGAAAGACAGACCAAGTGTCAGGGGCAAGAATATCAAAGTGATACATGGCAGTGGCAGCAAATTGCCACCGCGACAGTTCGACGACAGTCATGCCGATCACGGCGAATATTGCCTTTACGCTGGTGGCGCGCCGACCCGCCGACGCTGACGATTATCTGCCCTGGAATTATCGGCGACGCATTGATTCAAATTAATGTGACAATGAGTACGAAAATTAGAGTGTGTCCCATGCCCCTATATCTCCGCCCGCCGAGCCACGCCGACAGCACCTCTTCAAGCTATGCCTACAGCAGATACGGAACGCGGGAATGTCAAGACATTGTCCGGCTTGCGTCGCCTGAGGTGACCCTGGTTATGGTTGGCTATGGGTGCGCTGCTGATTAGCGGGGTCTTGCTGGTGGTTCAGGTCTGGACGCTGGCGGCGATCGTGGGGTGGATCATCCAGGACGGCGCCGACATCGCGGGGCTGATGCCGGCCATCGTTCTCGTGCTTGGCCTTCTATTGGTCCGTGTTGCGCTGGCGGCCATTGGCGATCGCGCAGGCACGGCAGCCGCCGAGACCATAAAGTCCGGCGTGCGCCAGGCGCTGTTTGCCCAATTGCTGGCGCGCTCGCCCCGCGCTGCCTATCAGCCGCCTTCAGGCGGCGCTTCATCGGCCATCATCGATGAGGTTGAGGCGCTGGACGAGTTTTTCGTCCGCTATCTGCCCGCCATGGTGCAGGCCAGTTTGTTGCCGCTGGCATTTGGCACTTTCATCCTACCGCTCGACTGGTTGGCCGGGTTGCTGTTCCTGGTCACCGCCCCTTTGATTCCGGTATTCATGGCGCTGGTAGGCTGGGGCGCGCAAAGTGCCAGCGACAAATAGGTCCACGCGCTTTCTTTGTTCAACGGCCGCTTTGCCGACTGCTTGCGTGGCCTGACTACGCTCAAGCTGTTCGGTCGAGCGGATGCCGAGACCTTTGGGATTGTGGTGGCCAGCGACGAGTTGCGCCGCCGGACGCTGCGCGTGCTGCGCATCACCTTTCTCTCCTCGGCTGTGCTCGAATTCTTTGCGGCGCTGGGCGTGGCTGGCATTGCCCTTTATGTCGGGCTGACCTTCATCGATTTCCTGCATTTGCGCAGCACGCCGCTGACGCTAGAACTTGGCTTGTTCCTGCTGCTGATCGCTCCCGAAATCTACAATCCACTGCGCCTGCTGGCGGCGCATTATCATGACCAGGCCTCGGCCAAGGTCGCTATTGGCGAGATTGAGGCCCAGCTCGGCCATATGCCGACCGATGTCGTTTTGCTGGCGCCTGATGCGCCCTCGAGGCGGACTGGCGCCCTCGGATTGACCATGAGCAATTTCACCTTGCGCACGCCAGACCAAGCCAGGCTGATCCTGGATCAGGTCCAATTCACTATCGCGCCGAGTAATACTGTGGCCATTGTCGGTCAAAGCGGCATCGGCAAGTTGACCCTGCTCGAGGCCATCGCCCGCCTGCGCATCTATGACGGTTAGATCGTGCTGGGTGATCAATTGCTTGCCGACTGGCCAGAGGCCGATTTGCGCCAGGGTGTCGCCATGCTGGGTCAGAAGCTGCGCATCTTTGTCGGCAGCATGGCTGACAATATCGCGCTGGTCCGCTCCGACGCATCGGCGGCCGAGATTCGTAGCGCAGCCGAACGGGTTATTGTTGCTAGCTTTGCCGACGCGCTGCCAGAAGGGCTGGAAATATAGTTGGACGAAGATGATCTGGATCTGTCGAGCGGTCAGGTGCAGCGCATTGCGCTGGCGCGGATCTTTCTGCGCGATCCGGAGTTGATCTTGCTCGATGAGCCAACAGCCCGTCTCGACGCCGCACTCGAACAAATGGTGCTCGATGAACTGCTGACATTTACGCGCGGTCGCACCTTAATCATCGCCACTCATTCGTTGGCCGTGGCGGCCTGCATGCAGCATGCCTACCATATCGCTGGCGAGACGCTGCTGGCGACCCCTATCCTGACCAGCATCTCCAGGAACGTGGCATGAGCGCGCTATTTGCCTTGCGCAGCCTTCAGGCCAAGGGTCTGCTGATTGCCCTGCTGCTGTCACTGATCACCGTGATGGCGGGGGTCGCCCTGTTGGGTATCTAGGGCTGGTTCATCACCGCTACGGCGCTGACTTTGGCAGGACTGGCGTTCAACCTGTTTGTGCCATCTGCGCTGGTGCGCGGCTTTTCCTTTGTGCGCATTCTGGCGCGCTATGGCGAGCGGCTGAGCGGGCACGATGCGACGCTGCGCCTGCTCACCGATATTCGCGGCTGGCTGTTCATGCGGCTGTTTCTGCGCCCGCCGCTCAATGACTAGACCATGCGGCACGGCGATCTCGTCAGCCGCCTGACAGCCGATGTCGATGCGCTCGATATCGCCTTTCTGGTTGCCATTGGCCCCATCGCGGCGGCCGTGATGATCGGCGTGGCGTTGATCACGATATTAGCCTAGCTATTGCCTGCGGCAGCGCTGGTTTATGGCGTGAGTTTCGGCATGGCAGTATTGCTGGTGCCGGTCGGTTTGGTTCTCACCAGCCGCCACGCCGGCAACGCCATCGTTACCCGCGCCGCGGCCGCCCGTGCCGCCGTGCTTGACGGCATCGAGGGCTACGCCGATCTGACGCTGTTTAGTGCGCTTGGCCATACCCAGACTCGTTTTGAGGGGCTGGTCGAAGGTCTGGCCTGGGCGCGAGGGCGCCTCGCCACGCTGGCCGCCTTTGCTGGTTTTGGTGTGCAGGCTCTGACTGGTATCGCGCTCACTAGATCGCTGTGGCTGGGTCTGCAGGCCTTTGCCGTCGGGCAGATCGACGGCCCGGTGCTGATCGGCTTGTTGTTGGTCATCCTTGGCAGCTTTGAGGCCAGTAGCGTTATTGTACGCAGCGTTGCCAAGCTCACCACCGCCATGGCTGCAGCCGAGAGTCTCAATGCGATTGCCAATGCGCCTATTGCCATTGCTGATCCGATCCATCTCGCCACCCTGCTCATTGAGCTGACCAATGTGGGCTTTTGCTATGATAGCGGCGCGCCGATATTACGCCATCTCGATCTCAGCATTGCACCGGGCGAGCATGTGGCGATCACCGGCCGCAGTGGCATCGGCAAGTCCAGCCTGCTGAGCCTGCTGCTCCGGCTAGCCGAACCCTAATCAGGCAAGATCACATTGGGTGGCATTGCGCTCCCAGCACTAGCACAGGCCGATGTGCATGCCAGCATGGCGTTGCTAAGCCAGGACAACCCGCTGTTCAATGACACGATCTGTGCCGATCTGTTGATCGCCCGGCCTGAAGCCGACGACACAGCCCTTTGGTCGGCTCTTGAGTCGGCGGGTATCGCTGATTTCGTGCGCGCCTTGCCAAAGGGACTGGACACGCTGGTGGGTGAAAGCGGTCGAACTGTTTCGGCGGGACAAGGGCGTCGGCTCTGCCTGGCGCGGGTGCTGCTGAGTCCGGCGCCCATCCTGCTACTCGATGAATCCACCACAGGGCTGGATCGGCCGACGGAGCTGGCGTTCTTTGAGATTTTACGCCATGCGGCGGTAGGTTGGATAGTCATTCTGGTGACCCATGCAGCCATTCCTGAGGGGATAGTGCACCGGGTTCTGAGCCTGCGTAACGGACAGCTGCACGCGATCAACCCTCAAATCATCTGACCGCTGACAGATCGCTAGCCACCCCTTGACCTTACCAAGGTGGGAAGGTCTATATCACGCAGGACGAGGTGATTAAAATGAATGAACACGTCCATCCCAAGCCTATTAGCATTAATATTAATGGCATGACTTGCGCTTCCTGTGTGGCGCGGGTAGAAAAGGCGCTGAACAAGGTGCCCGGCGTTCAGGCCGCATCGGTGAACTTTGCCACCGAGCGCGCCAGCGTGACGCTGGCTGATACTGGCAATGTTGCCGCCTTGTTGGCAGCCATCGACAAGGCTGGCTATAGCGGCCACGAAACGCCTATGGCGAGCGATCATTCCGGCCATCAACTTCATGACGCAGACACGGCGATCCTGCGCCGGGACGTGATCATTACAGCGGTCCCAACCTTACCGCTCTTCGTGCTGGAAATGGGTAGTCATCTCTACATGCCCTTTCACATGTGGCTGGTGGGGACCATTCCCATCACCGCGCTTTATATCGGCTATTTCGTGCTCACCAGCTTCGTGCTGTTCGTGCCTGGCCTGCGCTTCTTCAAGGTGGGCATTTCCGCTCTGCTGCGTGGTGCGCCGGAGATGAACTCGCTGGTCGCGCTCGGCGCGGGCGCTGCCTATCTCTATTCGGTGGTGGCGACCTTTGCGCCGCAGGTGCTGCCAAGCCAGGCGCAATTTGTCTATTACGAAGCCGCTGCCGTGATCGTCACCCTGATCCTGGTGGGACGCTGGCTCGAGGCCATTGCCAAGGGACGCACGGGCGATGCTATCCAGCGCCTAGTTCGTGAACAGGCCAAGACGGCCAGCGTGCAGCGCGATGGTCAGATCAGCGAGGTGGCGATTGACCAGGTACGGGCCGGCGACATTATCGTGGTGCGGCCCGGCGAAAAGATTGCCGTCGATGGTGAGATCGTCGAGGGGGTCAGCCATATTAATGAATCGATGATCTCGGGCGAATCGATCCCCGTGTTTAAGACTGTGGGCGCTGAGGTCATTGGCGGCACGCTCAATACCTCGGGCAGTTTCAGTTTCCGCGCCACCAAGATGGGCGGCGACACCATGCTGGCGCAGATCATCCGCATGGTCGAAGAGGCCCAGGGCGGCAAGCTGCCTATCCAGGGCGTGGTCGATCAGATTATCGCCTGGTTCGTACCGGCGGTGATTGGTCTGGCTATGCTAACCTTTGCGGTCTGGATGATCTGGGGACCAGATCCGGCCTATGTCTTTGCCTTGGTCAATGCGGTGGCGGTGTTGATCATCGCCTGCCCTTGCGCCATGGGCTTGGCTACGCCAACTTCAATCATGGTGAGCACCGGTCGCGCCGCCGAAATGGGCGTCTTGTTTCGCAAGAGCGAAGCGCTGCAGCAATTGTGCGATGTCACGGTCGTCGCCCTGGACAAGACTGGTACCTTGACCGAGGGCAAGCCTGCCCTTACTGACCTGATCCTGGATGATGATTTCGAGCATGACGAGGTATTGGCCTTGGTGGCGGCCATTGAGGCTAAATCCGAGCACCCCATTGCGACCGCCATCGTCACTGCGGCTGAAAAGGCGGGGTTGAAGCTGGGCACTGTCACTGATTTTGTCGCCGATCCGGTCAATGGTGTGATGGCACGCGTTGACGGCCGGCTGGTGTCGGTTGGCTCGCAGCGCCATCTTAGCCATCTGGACTTTTCCGATTTTGCCGGCGCGATCGCAAGACTTGCTGATGAAGGCAAGACTCCGGTCTTTGTGGTCATCGACGACAAGCTGGCGGCCGCCATTATGGTCGCCGATACCATTAAGCCCATCAGCAAGGCGGTGATTGCCGTGCTACACGCGCTGGGGCTGAAAGTAGCCATGATCTCGGGCGACAACCGCCGCACCGCCGAAGCCATTGCTAGGCAATTGGGCATTGACGAGGTGCGCGCCGAGGTGCTGCCGGCCGACAAGGTCGATACCATTAAATCGCTGCGGCAGTTCGGCCCTGTGGCCTTTGTGGGCGACGGCATCAACGACTCCCCTGCGCTGGCCGAGACTGATGTCGGCATTGCCGTGGGCACCGGCACCGACGTGGCGATTGAAAGCGCCGATGTGGTGCTGCTGGGGGGCGATCTCAAAGGTGTGCTCGATGCTCTGGTGATCAGCCGTGAGACGATGAAGAACATCTGGCAGAATCTGTTCTGGGCCTTTGGCTATAACGCCCTACTCATTCCGGTGGCCGCCGGAGTGCTGTATCCGGCCTTCGGCATTCTGCTCTCGCCGATGATCGCGGCTGGCGCTATGGCGCTATCGTCGATCTTCGTGGTTTCCAATGCCCAGCGCCTGCGCAGGATAAAAGGGGTTACACTGTGAATATTGGCGAAGCGGCTGGCGCCTCAGGCATTTCGGCCAAGATGATCTTCTACTATGAATCGATCGGCCTGATCCGTCGGCCGCACCGCACTGACAGCAATTATCGCGTCCATAGCAGCGACGAGGTCAAGGACATCGCCGCTGGCCATATCGCAGCGTTGCAAACCAAGATCGACGCGCTGCAGGGCATGGTCAAGACGTTCAAATATCTGGCCTATTTCTGTGGCAGTGATGACCGCCCCGACTGCCTCATTCTGGATGATCTCGCTGGCGAAATGCCGGCCTCGAAAGGTCGTTGAGAGGACTGACAAGAGGTTTTTCGCCGTCAATAACATGACCTGTAACCACTTCGTGGGCACCATCAGTAAGACGCTGGAAGAAGCGCTGCCCGGCGCCGAAATCGCCGTTGATCTGGCCACGCATCGCATCGCCTTCACTGGCGATCGCGCCAAGGGCGAAGAGGCTATTCGCGAGGCCGGCTATACGTCTGAGGCGGCTTAGCGGGGTGAGGGGTATTGGGCTCGCCACCCCGCTCCGTCCGGAGTTTGTGGCTTCACCCCTCCTAACCTTCCCGCAAGGGAAGGGTGGGCGCAGTGGTCGCGGCCAGTCACAGGCAAAAAAACGATGAAGGCCCGCTGATTGCGCACCCGGCCTTCATGCTCCAAGAGGAGCGTTGGAAGTTTAGACGATGCCGCCCGAACCGCCTTCGACGGCGGGGCACACAGCGGCGACTTTGGCGCAATACCCTGCGGCGCGATAAGTGCCCAGCAGATCAATAGTGCCGCCATTTTCAAAGCGCGCCATGGCCAGGATTGGCTCGATATCGGTGCGATAGGCTTGTCGCAGCGCCTCGGTGGCTGCCAGCACGTCATTGCCATTCTGTGTGGCCAGCAGGATCTTGCGATCCACCAGCAGCGCCTGCGCATAGGCCCGCTGCACGTCTGATGCCATCC
>JALBVE010000057.1 GCA_025050575.1 Candidatus Devosia symbiotica | reverse complement strand
TTGGTCATAAGGGCATCCGTCTTCTGGTGCTCGGCAGCGGCAAGCCTGAGAGCAACACGCCACTTAATAGCTGGACCGACCGCGGTGGTTCGCTGTTCTCCAAGATAGCTGCCACACGGATTGAAACCGTTGCGGTTGTGCTCGACGAGGTTAGCGCCACGCCTGCCGCAATTGGTGAGCTGGCCGCGGGCCTGCGTTTGCGCCACTATCGGTTCGACAAATACAAATCTGCCCGCGCCGACGACGCGCCCGGCAATCTCGCCATCACACTGCATGTCGCCGATCCGGCTGCGGCCGATCTGGCGATTGCCGATCGCGGCGCCACGGTCACCGGCACGCTGCTAGCACGCGATCTGGTCAACGAGCCGGCCAATGCGCTCGGTCCCGTGGAATTTGCTGCCCGCGCTGCCGAACTTGTCGAACTCGGAGTCGAGGTCGAGGTTCTGGAACCTGAAGCGCTCAAAAAGCTCGGCATGGGCTCACTGCTCTGCGTCGCCCAAGGGTCCGATCGCCCAGCGCGCCTGGTGGTGATGCATTGGCGGGGTGGTCAGCCCGATGACGCCCCGCTCGCCTTTATCGGCAAGGGCGTAGTGTTTGATACCGGCGGCATTTCTATCAAGCCGGCTGGCAGCATGGAAGACATGAAGGGCGATATGGGCGGCGCCGCAGCGGTCACCGGCCTGTTATGCACTCTGGCCACCCGCAAGGCGCCGGTCAATGCGGTCGGTGTCATCGGTCTGGTGGAAAACATGCCCTCGGGCAATGCGGTGCGCCCTGGCGACATCGTCAAGGCCATGAGCGGCACCACCATTGAGGTGATCAATACCGACGCCGAGGGTCGCTTGGTGCTGGCCGACGCACTCTGGTACACGCAGGATCGCTTCAAGCCGAAATTTATGATCAATCTGGCCACCCTGACCGGCGCCATCATCGTCGCCCTTGGGCACGAGCATGCCGGCCTGTTTTCGAACAATGACGAACTGGCAGGCAGGCTGCTCACTGCCGGGCTGAATGCCAATGAAAAGCTGTGGCGCATGCCGTTGGGCGCCGCTTATGACAAGATGATTGAATCTAAATTCGCCGATATCCGCAATTCGGTCGGTCGCGCGGCTGGCTCCATCACTGCCGCACAGTTCCTGCAGCGCTTCGTCAATGATGTACCCTGGGCCCATCTTGATATCGCGGGCGCCGCCTTTGGCGTTACCACTAGCGAGGTCAACGCCTCCTGGGCATCCGGCTTTGGTGTGGCGCTGCTCGATCGATTGGTGCGGGATAGTTACCAGAGCTAGAGTCCAATATGACTGACGTGTTGTTTTATCATCTTGAAGCACGCCCGCTCGAAGCGGTCTTGCCGCAATTGCTGGAAAAGACCCTCGAGCGCGGCTGGCGGGCGGTTATCGAGGTCGGCTCGACCGAGCGCGCCGAGTCGCTTGATGCCGAGCTGTGGACCTATCGTGACGACAGCTTTCTGGCGCATGGGCTGACTGGTTCAGAGACTGATCCGCACCAGCCCATCCTGATCACCACCGCAACCGACAATCCCAATGAGGCGGCTTGCCGCTTTTTTGTCGACCGCGCTGTCCCTCAATCGACTCATGGCTATGAGCGTTTGGTCTACATATTCTCCGGCCACGATCCTGATGCGGTTGCTGAGGCGCGCCTGGTCTGGCGCGCCCTCAAGGATAGCGGCGAGCTGACCTATTGGCAGCAGGAAGCCAATGGCCGATGGACCAAGAAAGCATGACATCGGACCTCTCGACATCCAGCCGCCACAAGCTGCACGAAGACATCTTGCGCCATACTCATCAGCACCATGCTGGTCTCGCGACGAACTCCTGCTTGCTCAGGCCAGCGGCCTGCGCCACGCTAGGAAACCAGTCTAGGCAAAGCAGCACGATAACAGCCAGACGACAAACCGACGCGCGCATGGGGCCCTTTCGCCTACGTTTGCGCAGGTCATAAAACGGTATCATGCCCGTCTGTCAACGGTCCATCCGCTTGACGATTAACGTTGTTCAGGTTCTCAGTCAGCCGCTTCGAACCCGGCGAACTCAAGCCCCGGCGCAACTGTGCAGCCCATCAGCGTCCAGTCGCCTGTGCCCTCGGCTGATTGCCAGATGCTTTGTGGCACCACTGACTTGCGGTCGCTGCCCGACCTCCAGATTCGGCCCGAGCACGACTATGTCGACCGACATGCCATCCAACAGGCGCAGCGTCAGCGGGGTGCCTGTATAGAAATGCCAGACTTCCACCGCATCAACGCGATGCTAGGCCGATATGATGCCGTGTTCCAATAAATATTAGATCGCCGTCGAGTGGACGCGGCCATTGGCTCTGGCGGCGTCATCGAAGGTCTGCGCATACCAGCCGCCTTCAGGATGCGGCTGCAGCCCGAGGGTAAAGATTACATCCTTGGCGGTCAGTTGGGTCATGCCTGTTCTGTGGTCTCCAGCTCGGCACTCAGTGCTAGCTATTCTTCTTCGGTGGTCTCCAGCTCGGCGCTAAACCGCGCCTTGTCCTTGCCCAGGGTAATGATCTGCTCCGGGCTGCCATTATAGCCTTTGGGATCCTTGAGCTGCGCATCAACTTTGCCGATTTCCCGCTTCAAACGGGCAATCTTGGTTTCCACATCCTTAATGGCACTCTTGATCGGCGCGATCTAGGCGTGCTTGGTAGCGGCTTCCTGCTTGTTAGCCTTACGCTCGGCTTTGCTGCCGCCCTTGCCTTCCTTGGCTGAGGTAATGCTGTTCTGATAGCTATCCAGATCCTCATCCAGCTCGCGAATGGTGCCGCCTTCGGCAATCCACAGCGTGTCACAGGTCGCCTCGATCAAATGGCGGTCATGGCTGATGATCAGCACGGCGCCTTCATAATCGTTGAGTGCATGCACCAGCGCGTCGCGGCTGTCGATGTCCAGATGGTTGGTCGGCTCGTCTAGGATCATCATGCCCGGCCCTGAAAAGGTGATCAGGCCCATCTGGCTCAACCACGACTGGCGTTTGCATTTGTTGTCGGTTGGCATCATGTCCACAATATGCTCGAACGGCGTCTATTCGGGCTTGAGCTTGTCCATCTGGTGCTGGGCAAAATGCGCAATTTCTAGCTTCTTGCCCTTGGCGAATGTATCGCTCATCGGTTTGATATCGCCGGCCAGCAGCTTGACAAAGGTCGACTTGCCGTTACCATTCACGCCGATCAGCGCAATCCGGTCACCGGGATCGATGCGCATGTTGATATTGCGTAGAATGGTCTTGTCGCCATAGCCGGCTGACGCGCCATCCAGCGAAATCATTGGAGTAGCCTATTCGATCTTGGGCTGCTAGAACGTGAATGGCGCCGAATATTCGTCAAACATCGCCGCAGGCGGCTTGAGTTTCTCGATCATCTTCAATGCGCGCCTGAGTCTTCTTGGCCTTGGTCGCTAAGGCGCGAAAGCGATCGACGAATTTCTGCATATGCGCGATTTGTCGAGCGACTTGTCGCGGCCCTTGTTGTTGAGCGCTATACTGCATGCGACGCGTGCTCTCGAACATGTCGTAATTGCCCTTGTAATTAGGTTAGCTTGCGGTTCTTGAGATGGATGATCGAACTGACCGATTTGTTCAGCAGGTCGCGATCATGGCTGATCATGAAGACGGTGTAGGGAGTAGATGGAGAGATATTTTTTCAACCACAGCGTGCCTTCCAGATCGAGATAGTTGGTTGGTTCGTCGAGTAGCAGCAGATCAGGCTGGCTGAATAGCACGCCGGCCGATGCCACGCGCATGCGCCAGTCGCCCGAGAGTTTATGCGTCGGCAAGTTCTGCCGGTCCTGTTCAAAGCCTAAGCCCCTTGTGAGGGTGGACGAGGCCCGTGCTTTGGCCGTATAGGCGTCGATATCGGCCAGCCTTATATAGATTTCGCCGATCCAATCCGGATTGGTCGCCCTCTCGGCTTCGGCCATCAGCGCGGTGCGCTCCTTGTCCGCGGACATCGCCGCGTCCAGTACGGTCTCGATTGCCAGCCGGGGCTTCCTGCGCCACCGCCCTAATACGCGCCTTCTTGACCAGTTCCATCCCGCCAGCATTGGCGTGGATATTCTCCTGGATCAAATGGAATAGCGTGGTCTTGCCAGTGCCGTTCTTGCCGACGAACCCGGTCTTGGACCCCGTCGGTAACACCACCGATGCGTCCTTGAACAGTTCGAGGCCCTGAATGCGATAGGTGAGGTTGTTGATCGAGAGCATAACAACGGCAATCTATGGAAAAGGGTGAGCACCCCAACGCATCGGCTCGGGCCGTGCACGTATCTGCAATAAAAATCTTTGCTGCTTGATTAAAGTCATGTCGGTAAGATGGTAACTGGCATTCCGGCATGGCTGCCCCGTCTTGCCTCCGTCAAACTCTCCC
Organism: Candidatus Devosia symbiotica; assembly: GCA_025050575.1. Lineage (GTDB taxonomy): Bacteria > Pseudomonadota > Alphaproteobacteria > Rhizobiales > Devosiaceae > Devosia > Devosia symbiotica. The sequence goes on along the minus strand of JALBVE010000057.1, from coordinate 6,742 downwards.
GCTACAAGGCACCACCATTCCATCAGACCCATTCAAGGATCTACCCATGGCGCTCGAACGCACCTTTTCGATCATTAAGCCTGATGCCGTCCGTCGTAACCTGATCGGCAAGATCATCGCCAAGTTCGAGGAAGCCGGTCTGCGTCCGATCGCCCTCAAGAAGATTCACATGACCCGTGCCCAGGCTGAAGGCTTCTACGCGATCCACAAGAATCACTCTTTCTTCGGCGCATTGGTCGAGCAGATGATTGCCTCGCCCGTCGTCGTTCAGGTGCTTGAAGGCGAAAATGCCATCCTCAAGAACCGTGAAGTCATGGGCGCCACCAACCCAGAAAACGCCGCTGCCGGTACCATCCGCAAGGAATTCGCCCTCTCGATCGGCGAAAACTCGGTGCACGGTTCGGACGCGCTTGAGACCGCTGCCGAAGAGATCAAGTATTTCTTCAACGACAACGAACTGGTCGGCTAATGCTCTACATCAACGTTCGCATTATCGAGGATGACGTCACGGCTGAACAAAAGGCCGCCGTGATTGCCGGTATTACGGACGTGATGGTTCGTGTGCTCGGCAAAAACCCCGACAGCACCTTTGTCGTCATCGACGAAGTGCCGCTGGAAAACTCGGCCCACAAGGGCAAGTCAGTCGCCGAATTGCGCAAGCAGACCAAGGCCTGACAGCTCTCTTGCCTCTTGAAATTTGAGATCGCCCGTCGGGCGGTCTTTATTTGTTTGTTTGTGCTATTGCGCACCTACGCCAGAGCTTCTTGCCATCCTCCCGACTATTCAGGGGAGGCTCGGGTGGGAGTTCTCACCCCACCTGAAAGATACCCATTGTCTCTGCCTGACACCATTTCGCCCTCACTTGCTCGCGCCCTCGCCGCCAAGGGCTATGAGACTCTAACCCCCGTTCAGTCGGCCATCATTGAAGATCAGACCGCTGGCCGCGACCTACTGGTCTCTGCCCAGACAGGCTCGGGTAAGACCATTGCCTTCGGCATGGCCATCGCTGCCACCCTGCTTGGTGAAGCAGAACGCTTCACCAAAGTCGGCGCCCCGCTGGCGCTGCTGATTGCCCCGACCCGCGAACTAGCCCTGCAGGTCCAGCGCGAGCTCGCATGGCTCTATGCGGAAACCGGGGCCAAGATGGCTACCTGTGTTGGCGGCATGGATGCCCGCACCGAGCGCCGCGCGCTTGAGCGCGGTGTGCACTTTGTCGTCGGCACCCCCGGCCGCCTGCGCGATCACATCACCCGCGGTGCCCTCGACATGTCGGCGCTACGCGCGGTCGTGCTCGACGAAGCCGACGAAATGCTTGACCTGGGTTTCCGCGAGGATCTCGAATTCATCCTCGACGCCGCCCCCGAAGATCGCCGGACGCTGCTGTTCTCGGCCACTGTGCCTAAGCCCATCGCACAGCTCGCCAAGATCTTTCAGAACAACGCGTTACGGGTGGCCGCCACCAGCGGCGGCGAACAGCACGCCGATATCGACTACAAGTTGATGCTGGTGCCCGCCAATGAGCGCGAAAACGCCATCATCAACACGCTGCTGTATTTCGAGGTGGCCAATACCATCGTTTTTGCCTCCACCCGCGAAGGCGTCAAACACCTCTCGGCCCGCCTGCACAATCGCGGTTTTGATGTGGTGACCCTGTCCGGTGAACTCAGCCAGGCCGAACGCACCAACGCCCTACAGTCCATGCGCGATGGTCGCGCCCGCATCTGCGTGGCCACCGACGTCGCCGCCCGCGGTATCGATCTGCCCAATCTCGATTTAGTGATCCACGCCGACCTGCCGACCAATCCCGATATCCTGCTGCACCGTTCGGGCCGTACCGGTCGCGCCGGGCGCAAGGGCACTTGCGTCATCATCACTCCGATGCACCGCCGCAACGTCGCCCAACGCATTCTGCGCACCGCCAAGCTCGACGTTACCAATATGGCGCCGCCCACCGCCGTCGAAATCGACGCTCGTTTCCGCGAAGGCATTCTGAGCAACGAAGCCCTGACCAGGCCCATCGCCGAGGATGAGGCCGAGTTCGTCGCCCAGCTGATAGAGCGCCATGGCGTCGAAGCCATCGCCGCTGCTTATCTGCGCCAGCAGCGTGCGGCCCGTCCGGCACCCGAGGACATCTCGGAAAATCCGCAGCCCAGCAAGCCCAGCGACAGCGACTCGCGCAGTCGCGAACGCTTTGAAGGCGGCACCTGGTTCAAGGTCAATGTCGGTCGCAAGCAGCGCGCCGAGCCCCGCTGGATCCTGCCTATGCTATGCAAGGCTGGCGACGTCACCAAGACCGCGATCGGCTCGATCCGCATCTTTGATACCGAATCCATCTTTGAAGTGGCTGCACACAAGGCTAATGCCTTTGCCCGCGCCATTGCCAAGAATGGCTCAGGCGAGCGCGACGTCACTATTGTCCCCGTTGATAGTCTGGGCAAACGTCCGGCCGGTCCGCCGCCCTCGCAGCGCCGTCGACCAAGTTCCGTCGAGCGCTACGACCCCAATGCGCCACACCCCGAGCGCGCCGATCGCTAGAGCCGCTATGGCTTATCAGGCTTGAGGCCTAATGATTTTGAGGCGACCTAGACCGGCGGTTAGAATCCGTCCGCCGATGCCGGCAGGCCACGGCCACCCAAGCCAGATTTCGACAAGCCGCGCACCCAAGATTTTTAAGGTGTCACCGAGCAAGGACAAGGGCAAGCCTATAATGGGCCGGCAAACCGGCCGATAGGTCTAAGCCGGTCAAGAAAGATCACAAGGCCAAGCGCAAGCCGCAGATCTGATCGACCTCACAATGACGAACTGGGAAAGGATGGTTGCGGCCACCCTTTTGCGTTCAGCGCGACTTCTTGGCCGTGTGATAGGTCAGCGCCAGCGCGATCACATGCCGCAAGGCGTCCATATCGGCGTTAGGGGGCAGGGTAGATGGCCAATACCGCAGCAATCTTGTCGTCCATCGGCGCGCTCTCTCTGTCAACTCTGGGGACAAATTGGGCCGACTCAGCTGACAGGATCTGTCAGCATGATGCGTAGCCCGACCTAAGCCGGCCTGCCGCTTGTGTGTTCGGCGCTACTTCTTGCCCTTGCTATCGGCGTCCGGCTTGGTCACGCCGGTTACCGAGCTTGCCAGCCCGTCCAGCGTGCTCCTGTTCAAGCCCGGTTCGCTCATCAGCGCGTCGATCAGCGGCGCCTGGCTGCGATAGCGCAGGGCTGCTGCCATGGCCTAGTCGGCAAGGCCCGTCCCCCGGCATCTTCGCCCGCGCCGCCACCATTCTGGCTCGAGCCGTTCAGCCCATCGACATGCAGGATCTTGATCCCGTCGATGTTCTCCATCGGCTTGACCGATTCAGCGATGATCCGGGGCAGTGCATCGATCAGCTTGATCCGGATCTGCATGGCGATCTGCTCGGCGCTCAGCGTATTGCTCGCTTCATTGACCGAGCGCTAGGCCTTTGGGCCTCGACCTTGTAGATCGCTGCCAGCGCCTCGGCGCGCAGCTTTTCCGAATTCACCGAGCCCTTGGCCGCCACGCGAGCCTTTTCAGCGTCGGCGCTGGCGCCAATCCGCACGGCCTCGGCGCGGTCCGTGGCCGCCGATTTTCCCGCTGCAGCGGCTACGGTGATCGAAATCACCGCTTGTTCGGCGGCCTTGCGCGCATTGATCAGCTGGACCGCTTTCTGGCGCTCGATGATGGCGGTATCGCGCGATGTTGTCACTTCTTCGGCGGCCTTGACGGCTAGCGAACGGGCCTCATCAGCGGCAGCGTTGGCCACCGATTTCTCTTTGCTCTTGATTGTCAGTGCGATGTCGCGGGCCTGTTCGGCCAGCGCGATCTGCTTGGATTTGTTGACTGCTGCCGCTTCGACGGCCAGTGCCGTGGCGATCTCGCGATCCTTGATGATCTGACCTGAGGCGATGTTAGGCTCGCACACCTGCTGGTCGGCCAGAATGCGGGTCTGCTCTGCCTCGCACTCGCGGTCGGCCTGTTCGCGTTTGATCAGCGAACCCTGTTCAGCTGTCCGCACCTGAATTTCGCGTTCCTGCTCCAGGCGGGCGAATGCCATGTTGCGGTTGATCTGGTACTTTTGCGCCTCGGCATCGAAATTCTTGCGCTCGATCAGCATCTGCGTTTCTTGCTCGATGTCGTTGCGCGCCTTGCGCCGTTCTTTGATCGCCTGAGTCAGCTTGAGCAACCCATCAGCATCGAACGCATTGTCGGAGTTGAAGAATTCGCGATTGGTCTGGTTCAGCCCGGTTAGCGAAACCGATTCCAGTTCAAGACCATTTTTGAGAATGTCTTCGCAAACTGTCGTCTGCACCTTCTGCATGAAATTGACGCGCTTCTCGTGCAATTCCTCCATGTCCATTTCCGCTGCCACCGCGCGCAGCGCATCGACGAATTTGCCTTCCACTAGTTCCTTAAGTGCCCCGGGCTCCATGGTGCGTTGGCTCAGTGTCTAGGCGACATTGGCAATCGATTCGATCACCGGCTGCACCCGCACATAGAATTCGGCCTGCACGTCCACCTGCATCCGGTCCTTGGTGATCAGTGCCTGATTCGCAGCGCGACGCACCTCGAGCAGCAGCGTATTCATGTTGACCGAAATCTGCTCATGCAGCACCAGAAACACCAGCGTGCCGCCATTCATGATCACCTTCTGCTCGCCAAAACCGGTCCGCACGAAGCTGATTTCCTTGGGCGACCGTCGGTACAGCCGCGAAAACACCAGGCCGATGGTAAACAGCGCCAGCAGAATGATCCCGATGGCTGTCAAAATATCAATAAAGGACTAGGCACGATGGCTAATTCCTGAGACGGGGCGGTTTGTATTGTTGTTATTATGAACGTCTGGTTTGGCGGCGCGGGCGCGTCGATAAAAGCGTCAGTCGACGGCGGCCCGATATTATCGGCGGGCACTGCCGTGATTTTTGGCATTAGCTGGTCGGTTTCAACTTGGTGCTGGCGTGATAGACGGGCCCATTCTAGCCGATGATGACCACTTTGGACCTCGTCGGCATCTCCGGTTCGTCCTCATCGGGTTCTATCAGCACATAGTGGGTCATGTTGTGAATATCGGTCAGTTTTGCTTCAGCCGGATGACCTTGGCTGGCGCTGCCGTGAAATATTGTCGCTACCCGGCCCACAAAGGCCTTGGTGCTCACCGCCTCAGTTTCTTCCTTGGGCATAATGCGGGCAATCACCAGTCCCGCATGCCGCGTCACCCATGCTGCGCCCAGCGCAGCCGGAATGCCGGCGATTCAAGGATCGATTGCAAAGCCGATGGTTTGCCGCAGCACTTTCTGCGGGCCAAACCCTAACAAGCCAAGCTTGAGGTAATAAGGATGATAACGACCAGCGCCGGCAGCTTGCTGAAGCTCAGCCAGCTCGGCGTCTGGCTGAGTGGTCCCAGTTCGACCGCGTCGATATCCGCGTCAAAGTCGGGCAGGGCGCTGTCCACCACTGCCGACAGCTGCGGCCGATCAACAGGCCGACCACCTCCAGCACAGCAATGGCAATCGTCAGACCAAGGTCAACGGCAAACGGCGCCGTCTCCGCGGCAAGCAAGTCCATCGGCAGCCCTCCTCCCAACACAACGGTATCCAGCATTGCGTTTTGCCAAGCCGCAATATTGTGGCTCCGATTCCTCCGATCAAGGCGCTGGATCACGCATTCAGACAGTCGAAGGTGACCTGACACGAATTGTCGTCAAGATACTTAAATTTCAGGAGATTTATTGCAAAAGATCGGGGCAGTTGAGGAATTGGACCGGCCGTCTTGCCACGCGCCGGCGCGGCGCCTCGTCGCTCTGCTTACTGTGACATTCCTGCCAGTGATGGGCGGCAATTGTCCGCCCTCGCGGATTTTTTAATGGTCAAATCGCCCTTCCTTGCTAGATTAAAGTCATTGCAACTGCCGATTTGCGTCATCGACTCTATAGTCTTAGAGAGCATTAGTGCCCTTGCGCTGGTAGGAAGTGGCTATGCAACTGTCGACTATCCTCGTGCTTCTCGTTCTCAAGAATGTTCCTGCCGCCGCTGCCCTGCCGCTGTCATGAACAGCGGGCGTGGTAGCCTTTGGCTATGCCGCTTTTCTGGCGCTGCGTCTGCTGCAGGGCGACGAGGTCGTCCGCATTAATGGCTGGTCCGAATTGCGCCACTCCATTGTGGAATATTTCGCCTGCTATGGCGCGGTAGCCCTGGCCATCGTGCTGCTGTCGGCCGTGATCCTGATTGGCGGTAGTAGACCCATCCCTGCCACCCAACTGCTCACCACCCTTCTACCCTCGCTCTTGCTCGGAGGCGGCGTGCTGGGCATCGGGTTATGTGGCCTGTTCACTAGGGTGCGCTGGAACAATACCCGCCTAGAACACAGCACTGCGCTGGGGCGGCAGACCGTTATCGTCTGGTCCAATGTTCGCTCGGTGTGGCCCAATTGGCGTGGCATCACCATTGCTACCTATGTCAGCGAGCGGGTTACCTTCTCGCAATTTCATGCCGGCGCCGCGCAATTGGCCATCCACGCCACCAACCGCGCCCGCCGTAACACCCAATCCGCTAGCCAGGCGCTTGCCACGCCTTAGGCTTAGCCCTGATTTGCATCAGGCGCAGCCCGCCAACTGCCCCCATTATCACCCCTCAAAGCGCCGTTCTTCCCCCTATGGGACAGGTTACACGCGGTGTTGGTGGTACGGTCTTGCCCATCCACCGGGTCCACCCTTCCCCTTGCGGGGAGGGAAGCGAG
>JALBVE010000056.1 GCA_025050575.1 Candidatus Devosia symbiotica | reverse complement strand
GGGGGAGTGGGATTTTGATGGCTGGCGCAGAAGCTGAAACTGTCCTTTGTTGAACGCTATGGCTCACCCACTGCGGCGCCGATCATGGCAGGCGTCAATAAATTCGGATAGATAAATAAAGGTTCGGCCATAGCTATTTCAATCATTCGTGCGATTATCGCATAATGCCCCACGGCGTAGGCCGGATATAGTCACGCAAATCATGGTACTGGGCGCCATATAGAGCCCAATTGAGCAGCATCACAAAAGCGACTTCCCTGCTCTCAATTGGATTTATTGTTGCCATTCCTGGTTTCCAGATGTTTATTACGTTTCATCGGTCCATTCCGGATAATTCTATCAATGCTAATATCGCGCGTGAAACAACAATCGCGTTTGTGGCATCATCCATTCGCAATTCCAGCGTTGGGTCAACAGTGAAAGAAAAACCCCGGCGCGAGCCAGGGGTTCATACTATTGTGCTCGTTGAAAGCGCGTGCCATTCGCGAATAGCGCTCATGGCCTGCTCGCCTAAAATCGGTCCACTAGACCGATTTTCCCAGCGAGCCAGCTCTTAGTCATCGCGACGCTCTGGCGGCGCTAGGCTTTCGATGCCGCGCAGTAGCTCGTCTTCGCTCATGATGTCAAAGCTCATCGAGTCGTCCTCGCCGGCGCTTTCGATCTGCGGTGCGGCGCAGCTCTCAGGCTCGTCGACTTCGACATATTTTTGCAGCGAGTGGATCAGATCTTCACGAAGATCATCGGGCGAGATCGCGCCATCACCGATTTCACGCAGCGCTACAACGGGATTCTTGTCGTTGTCGCGCGAGACGGTGATCTGGGCGCCCGAGGAAATCATGCGCGCGCGATGTGCGGCCATGAGAACGAGATCAAAGCGATTCTCGATCTTTTCAATGCAGTCTTCAACGGTGACGCGGGCCACAGACGTCTCCAAAATTTATAGAATGAGCACTCCCTATACACGAGCCGATGTCGGGGCACAAGGATAGCTTGCCTTACCATAGCTAAACAGTCACAATTGTCCATGCTATCTTGTTAATAAGGGAAAAACATATCATCAGCCTTGCCTTAATATTTTCTGTGGAATTTAAAATCGCCAGGTTCTGGTGTATAAACCTCAATCATCGGTAGTAGATTGAGAGATTTTACAATGACCACAGACGCGCGTGAGAAGATTGTTCTGTTTATCGACGATGCCAATTTATATGCAACGTCCAAGGCAATTGGCATCGACATTGATTATCGCCGACTACTCGTCGAGTTCAAGGCGAAGGCCTATCTGTTGCGCGCTAATTACTATATCGCGCTGGTGGAAGACAAGGAATATTCCTCGATCCGGCCGTTGATCGACTAGCTGGACTATAATAGCTTCACCGTGGTGACCAAGCCAGTCAAGGAATTCACCGACGCGGCGAGCCGGCGAAAGATCAAGGGCAATATGGACATCGAATTGTGTGTCGATGCGCTCGAGCTTATCCTGCATTACGATCACATGGTGCTGTTTTCCGGACCGCGCTGGTGGCGTCGCTGCAGCGCTGGGCAAGCGCGTCACCGTGGTATCGACCTTGATCGCGTCAACACTGATGATTTGGGACAATCTGCGCCGTCAGGCCGATTTCGTCATCGACGTCGCCGATCTGGCCAAGACCGTCGACGCCCGCCCTCGACGCGGCCGATTACAATCTCCTCCTCCGACGAAGACTAGGCGGCGCGCAAGCGAGCACGGTGTGCCAACTCAGCCGCGACCGCCTTCTTTCATGATGCGGGACTTGTCGCGATTCCAGTCGCGATTGCGCTTGGTTTCGCGCTTGTCGTAATTCTTCTTGCCCTTACCCACGCCGATCAGCAGCTTGGCAAAACCCTGATCGTTGAAGAACAGTTTGAGTGGCACAATAGCGTTGCCGGCACGAACGACTTTCTGATCAAGATGGGCCAGTTGTTTGCGGGACACCAGCAGTTTGCGCGGACGCTTGTCTTCGTGATTGAAGCGGTTGGCCTGCAGGTATTCGGGGATATGGGCGTTGATCAGCCAAAGTTCGCCGCGCTCGGGCGAGGCATAGGATTCGGTGATCTGGGCCTTGCCCATGCGCAGCGATTTAACCTCGGTGCCGGTCAGGACAATCCCAGCCTCCATGGTCTCGCCAATCTCGTAATCATACCGCGAACGGCGGTTTTCAGCCACAAGACCATGGCTGATCATCCCATTCCTGGATTTGTCCTGCTTTGGAACCATAAGGGTTAGATAAGACCTGCATGGGCAATTGCAAAGTCCATAGCGTCCTGGGTTGGCTTGCTGATCGGGCCCAGCGGCAGACGCAACTCGTTGGCGCAGAGGTTGAGGCGGTTCGCGATATATTTGGCCGGAGCTGGATTAGGCTCCATAAATAGATCCTTGTGCAGATAGACTAGCTTGTCGTTGATCTCCCTGGCGCCGATGAAGTCGCCGGCTAATGATAGCTCCTGCATCTGCGAACACAGGCGCGGAGCGACATTGGCTGTCACTGAGATGCAGCCATGGCCGCCATGAGCATTAAAGCCCAACGCGGAGCTGTCATCACCAGAGAGCAGGATAAAGTCCTTGCCCAGCTTGCTGCGCTGCAGGCTGGCGCGTTCCATATTGCCCGTGGCATCCTTGGCGCCGATGATATTGGCATGAGCGTCGCGCAGCCGCGCGATGGTGTCGACAGTCAGATCGACGATGGTACGACCGGGAACGCTGTAGAGGATGACCGGAAGGCCGATGGCACCGGTAATAGCCGAGAAGTGCTGGAACAGGCCTTCCTGATTAGGCTTGTTGTAATAGGGCACGACCGAAAGAACAGCATCAGCCCCGACCCCCTCGGCGAAACGCGCTAGGGAAATGGCTTCGGCGGTCGAATTGGAGCTAGCACCGGCAACCACAGGGACGCGCTTACTAGCAACTTCGACGCAGATTTCCACCACGCGGCGGTGTTCTGCGTGGCTGACGGTCGAGCTTTCGCCAGTGGTGCCGACCGGCACCAGGCCATGACTGCCCTGGTCAATCTGCCACTCGACAAAACTGGCGAAGGCTTTCTCATCAACAATTCCGTTGCGCATGGGAGTGATGAGTGCCGGTATCGATCCTCGCAGCATTTGTTGAAAATTCCTCAGTTTGGAAGTCCATGTCCGAGCCGTAGCCATTTGATTTGATCCGCCAATAGCGCCGTTTTTTGACGGTGCACCATAGTTTTTATAAAATCACTCCACAACGCCTAGTTGTGTGGCGCAATCGCGCACGGCACGGCCTTGAGCTGACACGCCCAAAGCCCGTAACGCGGCCAACCCAGCAGGCGGTGCGTTTGAAATAAATTGCCTGCGAGCGGTGCTGTGCTACCACTCAATAATGCCCAGCAAGAGTGACCGCTTGATGTCTCGCCCGCGAACAGTTCCGACGGACCACGCTGCCTTTGCCGACTTGCCGGTGACCCACGTGTCGCTAGCCGCCGGCATGCGGGCCGCAGTGCATGTGGCGGGAACGCTGTCGCGCCAGAGACCGCCGGTGGTTTGTATCCCTGGCTATCAGCGCAATATGAGCGATTTCAGCGCATTCGCGGCCTATTTCGCCGTGTTAGAGGCGGTGCCTGGCCGGTCGTGCTGCTTCATTTGCCGGGCCGTGGCCGGGTGAATAACCGGCATCGCCCGGCGGACTATAATTCACTGGCCGATGCGCGCGACGTGGCCTCGATCATGGCTGCGCTGGAGCTCGAACAAGCCGTCGTGCTGGACCAGGGACAGGGTGGCCAGGTGGCCATGGCATTGGCGACTGCCCATCCCCTGCTAGTAGCCGACACGGTGTTGCTCGACGCTGGGCCAGTGACGGATTCGCGCGGTATTTTATGCGGCTACGCAACAATCTTGCACATGTTAAGGCGCTGCACGGCAGCAGGGCCGTTACAGCCGGATTTCGCCGAATCCTGAGCGTCGACTATTCGGGCCTGCCCGATGCGCAATTGGACGCGCTGATGGGCCGCAGTCATTGATCTGGATAAGCGTGGCTGCGCCATGCCGCTCTATGACCCCCGCCTGATGGCGGCGCTGGCCGATATCAATTTTGACGACGTGCTGATGGCGCAATAGAAGCTGTTTAATGCCCTGACCTGCGCGCCATTACTATTGCTGCGCACGCAACTGACCGACCAATTGCGACACGAGACATTTGACAAAATGGCGCGCCGTCGGCCTGATGCCGTTGCGCTGACGATCTCCGGACAGAGCTCGCCCGCCTTGTTTGACTAGCGCGAAGAGATCGAGGCCGTGGCCGAGTTCATTATTCGTACCAGCGCGCGCCTGCTGGGGCAGGCCGCCTAGGCGCCGGCCCTGGTCGGGCTGGCCAGCTCCACCCAGTGCTCGCATTTGATCCGGTCCTTGAACGCCAATTGTTTGTCGACCCAATCGATATTGGCCTTCGACCAGGCAGCGATCTAGTCGAAATGATAGATCCCCAAATTATTGAGTGCAGCTTCAATCTTGGGGCCGATTTTCTTGATTTGCTCGAGATTATCGGCGCCATTTGCGCGCGGCTTGCTGATTGACGCCGGTTTGGGTGCGCCAGATTTTGGTGTGCCAGGCTTGTGGACGGCGGGTTTGGATGCGGCAGGCTTTTGTGCTGGTTTAAGCTTGCTGTCGCGCTACGTTGTGATCTTGGCCGGTTGATCGTGAACCGCAGTGATTACTGGCGGTGCGAGCTCGTCGGTTACTGCCGATGCTAATCGCGCGACAGGGGGCATCTAGCGCCAGAAGCGCGACATGGCTTCCGCTGTTGCGGGCGAGGCAATTACAGCGACCATACCTACCTGCCGCGTGCCACGTCCAGCATACAAACAGATAGGCCGCGAGCACTAGGAGAGTGGTTTCAAGAATATGGGTGGGATTGGTCATGGCCGGGCAATCAAGGTTTGGGTGGGCTGAAGCTGCACCAGCCGACGGCCAAGCCAACCGCGACCACAATCAGCAGATAGGGCCAGTAATAGCCGAGCAGAAACACGACAGAATCCCAAGTCAACGCCTCACTCTGCTGCGTGACGACCGCCTAATAGTGCTCATCGGTTACCGTCACCACAATGCGCCGATTCTGACGCTTGTCGGCACTGGTCGTATTGTCGGCAATCGTCTTGGTTTCACCATAATCAACAGCGTATAGTTGTTGCGGATTGATGCTGCGTTCGACCAGAGAATTGACCATGGCTTTGGCACGAACAACCGACAGGCCCATGTTAAGCCCGGCATCACCATCGGCGTCAGTGTGGCCATGTGGCCATCGATATGGATCACTGCGTTAGGGCAGGCCTGCAACAAGATGATCAGCGCATGAAATGCTGTCTCGGATTCCTTGGCGATGAGGGCCGCGCCTGGGCAGCAACGGGAATATCAACCGAGACTGACCAGTCGGCCGAGATATCGGCTGTAATGGCGGCCGAGACCACGTCGCGATCGCTGGTATCATCCGCCATGCCGAAGAGGCGCCAGGCGCCATCGACAAAGTCAAGTTGACCTGACCGAAAGCGCTGCAATGCCTGCAGAGGCCGATTGCGACACTATCGACAAAATCGGCCGGCGCGCCATTGGCGATGCTGATCGCCGCGGTATCTGCTTCGGTAATCGCCAAGAGCTGACGCAATGCAGGATCGCTCGGTACCTAACCACTCAGAATGATCGCCCCCTTAGACCGGCTGGCCGAGAAAGCATAGGCCTTGTCGACAATCGGCGCTGCGAGCTCTGTGGGTGCAGCGATAGCAGGCGCCTCTATGGCGGGTGTTTTGATGGCAGGCATTTCGGCGGCGAGTTGCTCGATAGCAGGTTCCGGGGGCCGCGACTTCGGCAGGTGCAAGTCGCCACCTCGGACGCTGCAGGCACTTCGGTCTAGGGCGTCGCGATAGCAGGCTCGACGATCATCGCCTCGGGGGTCATGGACTCGGGAGTCGGCGGTCCGCCGTTCGCGAATCGGTAGTCATTTAGTGACTGAGCGAATAGAAGGCCGGATTTCAGACCGAAACGGCCCAGCGTTCGGCGATATTGTTGTCTAGTCATCCCGTCGTCGGAGCCCTGAACGCCCAGATCGCCGAGCTCGACAATCAGATCGCCATCGAGAGATGCCGCGTTGCTAATGCACTCGAGGCAGAGGCCTAGATTTGAGACTGATCTTTAAGTCTCACTGAAAGCTGATCTGAGCAGCGCCAAAGTCTCCGCCTCGACGACAACTCAGGACACCGTGACCTTTGATGGCTTGCAGTGCTACAATGAGGCCTTCTCGCGCACCGAAACCAGTTTGGCATTGCTCGATGTCCTGGTGGTCAGCTTGGCCGCACCATCCGTTTTGTCGGCTCCGCCAAAGACCTAGTTGATCTTGATCGCAGTCGGCATTGTTGCGCTCTCCGTCCAGATTGGCCTGATCAGTCTTCACTGAACTGATGTCTGGCCGCGCTATTATTGGGGATCGGCACGAACCGTGACAGGATGAACGCGAAGAAGCAGCGTTCTCCAGGGTCGGACTTGAGCCCGATCAACAAGCTCAGGCCGAGAGCGGGGAGGCTCACCAATTTGCCCGTGCGAAGGAAGGTCAGTACGATCTGGAGATCGAGCCTATCTTTGGTGAGGCGTTGCCCTTGGAGTTTGCAGTCGAATTCGAACCGAATGCCGATCGCGATCCAATGGGCAGGACGGCAACGGCGCAAACCGACTTCATCGCGGACTGGGTCTACCGCAACGCAGCTCAAATCCATTCCAAATGTGGTCAGCATGTCCGACTTGGCTGCTGATCTCGTGCAGGGTCGGACCCATCTGGTTATGCTGGCGGCCTATCGCTGTCATGCCGAATGCGAGGCGGTGACCGAGGACTTGGCTGCCGATGCGCTTTCGCGCGAACTTAGCGTTGCCCTGGTTGATGCCCGTAGCACCCGTACTAGTAAGGAGCTCGGACTGTCTGATTTGAGCGGCGACGTCGCTAGCTTTGGTGATGTGATCCACAAATCTGCCGACAACAGCTTTGTCGAAGTCCCTTGGGGCCGGGCGCGCACGATCGATCGTCAGTCCAAAAAAGCCGGTGACGCTGGTTGAAGCGCTGAGTGACATTTATGAAGTCGTTGTGTTGCTGACGGGGCAGGTGGAAATGAATTCAACCTTGCGCCTGTTTGCCGGCATCAATGGTCACCTGGTTCTCGTTGCTGACGTCCAGGACGATAGCGATGCGGTCGCGGACAGCCGGGCCCAATTGCTTGAGGCCGGCTTTAAGAGCGTCGAAGTGGCTCAGGGTTGCGCGCGTCGCTGTCTGATCGGAGTTCGCCATGTCTGCGTCTGCTAAATATGCAGTCATTCGCACCATGTTCGAGCTCATGCGGGCGCTGTCGCGGTCACGTGGGGTAATTTTACGCTGCATCGGGTATTGCCCGATATGCTGGCGGATTTTTCGCCTAACGCCATTCTGCAGATCGAGCCGGCTTTTCTTGAATATTTCATTGAGCGCGTGCGCGATCTGGGCATCGATATCGTCAGCCTGGACGAAGCGCTGGAGCGTCTTGCTACGCCCAAAAAGGGCCAATCCTTCATCATTCTGACTTTCGACGACGCCTATTTGAAGACATCATCGCCCGCCAGGACGCGATCGCGCTGACACTCGGCAACAAGACCGACTATGTCGACACCTGCACAACAAGTCAGAAGCAGTCTGCATTCGATACGCTGTACTGGCAGATGTATCAGATGCCGGAAGATCGGCGCATTATCCTGATGCGCAAATTTGCCGCCGCTTATGGCTATGATCTTGATCAGTAATGCCGAGAACTGATCATAGACTGGCCCGAACTGCGCCACTTTGCCGGCGAGGCGCTCTGCACTATCGGCGCCCACACTGTCCATCATTATGAGCTGGCCGAGCTGCCGCTCGATCAGGTTCGCAACGAAATGGTAATCTCCGCAGACATTCTGTTGTCCCACTGCTGGGCGGATCACTCTCAGCCGGACCATGCGAATTTGCTCTGGCCAGAGAACTGGGATTTGCCTTAGTAGTCACGACGCGTCCCCATGGACTATACCAGCATCACGCCGATGATCCCTATGCCTTGCCACGCATATCGCTCAATAGAGACTTTCAGTCTTACCGCTATGTTGATGTTTTTACAACGGAAATGATCTTTTTTCTGATGGGAAAATTGATCAGTTGATCAGGCGTCCGGCTTGGACATCCAGCGAATGATGGCCATGGCAGGATAGAGCCACCCCATGCCAGCAACGATGAAATAGGGCATCAGAACCCAGATTGGCAGATCGGGCGGAAACGCCAGATACACCGAAGTGAAGATCGACAGCCAGACGATGATCGACCCTAGTATGAGAAAGACGCCGATTAATTTGCGGTTACGCTGGGTCATGTGCGGCATCGCGCCTATTGCAGGGGAACTTAGTCGGGCATACCATTCTGACCCGTTGATCAACACTAGGAAATTGCAGTGATCACCGTCCACAATGCTGCGCGCAGCCAAACCAGCTACGCTATGGACCGATTGCGGCCCGTCCGCATTTGGCTCTATGCCATGGCGGCGCTGGTTCTTCTAATGGTGGTGGTCGGCGGCATTACACGGCTCACTGAGTCCGGGCTTTCAATCACCAGCTGGAAGCCCATTTCAGGCATTATCCCGCCGCTAACCGATGCTCAGTGGCAGGCCGAGTTCGACGCCTATAAGAAAATCCCGCAATATGCGGTGAACAATAGTTGGATGGACGTGGATGACTTCAAGGTCATTTTTTTCTGGGAGTTCTTACACCGGCTGATCGGACGTCTGCTGAGCCTGGCCTTTTTGGTGCCTTTTGTGATATTTCTGGCGCAAAAGCGCTTTACCCTGCAACTGGCCTGGCCGCTTTTTGGTCTGTTTCTGCTCGGCGGGTTTCAGAGTCTGCTCGGCTGGTGGATGGTCTCATCCGGGCTGAGCGAACTTACATCCGTGTCGCAATATCGCCTGGCGGTCCATCTGACGGCCGCTTCTCTGCTGTTTATCGCCTTGATCTATGTGCCGCGCTCACTTGAGCCTAGTCGGGCCTCTGGCCTTGAGCCTGCCCGCAATATCGGCTTGGCTGCGGTTCTGTTAGGGCTGATAATCCTGCAGATCGGGGCAGGAGCCTTTGTCGCCGGTCTAGACGCCGGCATGGGATACAATACCTGGCCGCTGATGAATGGTGCACTGGTTCCCGATGGCCTGGGGATCATGCAACCGGTTTGGAAGAATTTGTTTGAAAACGCGATGACCGTGCAGTTTGTGCATCGCACCATCGCCTATGTCATCGTCGTCTATGTCGGCGTCATGGTCTTCCAGCGGCACGCCGCCGGTGGATTTGTCGGCATCCATGGCTGGCTGCCACGCCTGGGCCTGCTGGTCCTGCTGCAAGTGGTCATGGGTATCGGCACGCTGCTCATGCATGTGCCGATCTCGTTGGCCGTCGGGCATCAGGCGCTGGCCTTCATGCTGGCTGGTGTTACCATTGCCTATGTCGCCGATATGCGACGGGCCGATCGGGCCAATCCCTGATCGTGGTTGAAATTGTGGTAATATAGTACCGCAGCCGTAACGCATTGATTTCATCAATTAAAATCCAGGCTATTGACGAGGGCTAGAATCCCCAATACACAAACCACCGAACGTGCCGCTTTTCTCATCGTGCAAGGCCGGTCACCCCAGGAATTTAGGGAATTCAAGCATGAGCACTTACTCGGCAAAACCGAGCGAGATCGACAAGAAGTGGATCCTGATCGACGCCGAAGGCCTCGTCGTGGGCCGTGTTGCTTCGATCATTGCCTCGCGTCTGCGCGGCAAGCACAAGCCAACCTTCACCCCGCACATGGACATGGGTGACAACATTATTGTCATCAATGCGGACAAGGTGAAGCTGACCGGTCGCAAGCTTAACCAGCACAAGTTCTACTGGCACACCGGTCACCCCGGCGGCATCAAGGACCGGACCGCACGCGAGATCCTCGAGGGCCGTTTCCCAGAATGTGTGCTTGAGAACGCGGTTCGCCGCATGATGCCGGGTGGTCCGCTGACCCGTGCACAGCTCAAGAATCTCCGCGTCTACACTGGCGCTAAGCATCCCCACGAAGCGCAGAACCCGGCCAAGCTGGATATCGCTGCGATGAACTCCAAGAATGCGCGGGTGAAGTAATATGGCCGAAACCATCAACTCCCTTGAGGGCCTCGGCACCAATGCTGTCGCTCCTGTCGTCAACATCGCACCGGTGCACGTTCAGAAGCTCGACGCTCAGGGTCGAGCCTACGCAACCGGCAAGCGCAAGAATGCAGTTGCCCGCGTCTGGATCAAGCCAGGCAAGGGCAAGATCACGGTCAATGGTCGTGACTTCGCAACTTACTTTGCGCGTCCCGTGCTGCAGCTGATCGTCAAGCAGCCGATCGTGGCGACCGAACGCACCGACCAGTACGACGTTGTTGTCACGGTTGCTGGTGGTGGTCTAAGCGGTCAGGCTGGTGCCGTTCGTCACGGCATCTCCAAGGCGCTCAATTTCTTTGAGCCCGGCCTGCGTTCTGTGCTCAAGAAGGGTGGTTTCCTCACCCGTGACAGCCGCGTCGTAGAGCGCAAGAAGTACGGCAAGGCCAAGGCTCGCAAGTCCTTTCAGTTCTCCAAGCGCTAAGCTCGCAATTATTCAATTTTGGAAAAGGGCCTGGAAACTAGCCCTTTTCTGTGCGTCGAGGGTCGATATATCGGTGGCGCCTCTGGCGCTGCCAATTTCCAAGCCTATGTAAGCCAGATAACTAGGCTTGTTAGCCGCTTTCATTTGCTGTTCCTGGCCGTGACGCTGGCGGCAACCGCGGTAGCGCTGTTCCGCATCCCGGTTGATTTTGTCTATGCCGCCCACCAGTCCGGCAGCACAGCCGACTGGCTGTGGATACGAAACACGGCGCTGGCCGTCTCGCTGCTGCTGGCATTGGCGCTGCTTCTGCTGTTTTTCGGTATCGGGCGGCTACTGTCCAAAAACCAGTTTGCCAAGTCCCACCATATTCTGGATCCGGCATCGACCCGGCTATTAGCAGTCATCGCTGCGACCCAGTTTGGCCTGCTATTGACTGGTGTCGGTTCCCATATTGATGTCATCCGCCTGACAGGCTTTGGCCTCGACCTTGTGCTGGTCGGGGCTGGGCGTTGTGTTGCTCGATGCCGAGCGCCACACCTATGCCGGCTTGCGCATGCCTTGGCCGATCGGAAGTGACTGCGCCTGAATGCTCGTGCACCGCGCCAATAGCGCTGCCTTCACC
>JALBVE010000055.1 GCA_025050575.1 Candidatus Devosia symbiotica | reverse complement strand
CGCTTGTGCTGGGACCAACAATCTGGGAATGTCGCATCCCTGAATGTGTCCCGCCAGGCAAGTGTAGGACAGAGGAGTATGTAATAAAGTGTCTGAAGACGACCTGCCTGCCGAAAAGGGCAAGCGCGGCGCCAAGCCGTTTGGCAAGCCAACGCTCAAGACAATCGCGCAGATGACAGGCTTTGCTGTCACCACGATATCGCGACCCCTCAACAATGCACCAGAGCTATCGCAGGATATCCGCGACCGCGTGCAGAAAGTGGCGGCTGAAGCGGGGTATCTGCCTGATCGGGCGGCACTGCGCCTCAAGACCGGCCGGACCAATGTGATCGCATTAGCACTCGAGCCGGACGAGCAGATCTACAGCTTTGGCATATCGATCGTGGGTGGCTTCAGCGAGGCTCTGCCGGGACACAGCCCATTATCTGGTCATAACGCCATTATTCCGCAATGTGACGCCTATCAAACCCATCAAGCATATCGTACGCAATCGGATGGCCGATGGGGTGATCTTTTCCAAATCAGAGGCCTTTGACGAGCGAACGCGCTTTCTTATCGACAGCGATCTCCCCTTCATCAGTCACGGTCGCAGCAACTGGCCGGATGCTCATCTCTGGGTTAATTTTAACAATGAGGCTTATGCCTGTGGGTTGTGCAGCGATTGATCGCGAAGAGCTGCCGCAAGGTTTCAATAGTCCTGCCCAAAAGTTCTTTGACCTATATCGAGCATCTCAAGAATAGAGTGGCGCGCGCCGCAGCCGAAGATGGCATCGCCTACGAGTTCGCAGCCGACGTCGATCTCGCCAGTGCCGCTGACGCCATTCGCAGCTATATCATCAAGCGGTCCAAACGGCCGGATGACTCCGATGGCTGGATCTGTGCGTCAGAAATCTCAGCACTAGCCGTGATCAGCGGGATTAATGAAGCCGGCCTCAAGATCGGTCGGGACGTGCATGTTGTGACCAAGCAATCGTCACAGCTACTTACCCAGTTCCAGCCTGGCGCCGAAACGGTGTTCGAGGACTTTTTTGACGCCAGCCGCCAGCTGGACTCATTGCTGCCGATCGAAGCATTGGCCTGTTCAGGGTTGAATAGGAAGTCCTTCATATAGCCTATGACATGCTTAGGCTGCCCATTGATCTGCAAGGTGTCGAAGCCGCCGCCCGTCAAGGCGTCGCGCAATCTGGTGTCCGAGTGGAACTTGGCGCGACTCTGATCAAGCATAGCCAGCTCAAGGGTTGAGCCAAGTTTGATGATGCCGCTGCCAGGCTTGAGCGTGCCGGTAAGCATCTTGATCATCGTCGTCTTGCCTGCACCATTAGACCTAACAATACCGATCTGGTCGCCACGCAGCACGCGCGTTGAAAAATCGGCAATAATGGTGCGCTCACCATAAGTCTTGGAGACGTTTTCTGCTTCCACAACGAGCGCGCCTGACGTGCGACCTTCGGAAACCTGCATATTAACCGAGCCGATCACCTTGCACTGCTCACGGCGATCTTGGCGCAGGCTCGCCACGCGCTCTATGCAGCCCACATTGCGCTTGCGGCGCGCCGTGACGCCGTAGCGCACTCAACGCTCCTCGCGGACGATCTGACGATCAAGCTTGTGACGGTCGCGCTCTTCCTCCTCAAGCGCCTGGTCACGTCATTCCTCGAAATGGCCAAAGCCCTTGTCGAGACGACGCGTCACGCCACAGTTGAGCCAAACTGTCGAACGGGTCAGATCGCTGAGCAAGCGCCGGTCATGACTGATCAGCATCATGGTCGAGCGCATGGAATCGAGTTCGGATTGGAGCCACTCAATGACGGGCAGATCGAGATGGTTGGTTGGCTCATCGAGCAACAGAATATCGGGCTTGGGGGGGGTCAGCACGCGTGCCAGCGCGGCGCGGAGCGCTTCACCGCCAGAAAGGGTCTTGTGGTCTTCCGACCCGGTCAGGCCCAGCGAGCGCATTATAGATATTGCGCGCGATACTCGTCATCGCCTGGCCCAGGCCATCTTTGACGTAATCGAGCGTGGTGGAGTAGGCGGACAGGTGGTGTTCCTGAGGCAGGTAACGCAGCGTGGCTCTGGGCTCGACAAACCGCAGGCCAGCGTCATGTGCTACGCCCCCCGAGGCTATCTTAAGGAGCGTCGACTTGCCCGACCCATTGCGACCGACCAGGGCAATGCGCTGGCTAGGCTGGACAATGAGTTTAGCGCCTTCGAGCAGGCGGGTGCCACCAAAGATAAGTTGAATATTTTGAAGGGAGAATGAAGAGGAGCTGCAGCCCATGGGGCAGATAGAGCATAGGCCGAGGATAAAGGGAAGGCCACCGTTTGCCGCTCGTATGAAACGACAAAGGGGCGGGCCGGGGTGCTGAGGACCCTAACGGGCCTAGGGAGACAGGCGCAGCAGGTCCTATCATTTCAGAGAAGCTCTGGTCGACCAATTCTTCCGGATCGACTCCTGCTGCTTGATGGCCAGAAACAATGACATTGTTACATGACCACCAAATTCACGTTATGGCCCATCGCGCTAGTGCGCCGTCTCCGACACGATGTCGAGCGCCGTCAGACCAAGGCGATCACGGATTGAACGCTTCTTGCTGGCGAGATCGGCAATGGTATAGCCGGCCAACACTTCAAAGAATGCTCCCAGCGCTTCGAGCAGCGCACCATTAAGATCGCATTCGCCGATCAGCGGGCAGTCGGCGCCGTCCTCAAAGCATTCGGCTAGCGCGAAGTTTTCTTCGGTCAATTGGATGGTATCGAGCAGAGTGATCTGATCGGCCGGCTTGCCCAGCTTGATGCCGCCATGACGTCCGCGAACCGTGGCTAGGAGCCCATTCTCGACCAGAGGTTTGATCAGCTTGAACAGAAACAGCTCAGAAATATTATAGGCGCGTGCGACATCGGCGACACGCCTGAGATCGGGTTCATTGACTGCACAATAGACCAGGGTACGGATCGCGTAGTTGGATTGACGAGTCAGGCGCACGTTTGAACCTTTCTGCAGACGCCTTGCGCGAACGAGCGCTCTAGCATGAGCGGGGTTTCGAACTCGGGCAAGCATGATTAGGCCCGCTCACAGCTTATAATCATTCTAAAATATGTCAATATAATTTGAACTTTTCATTCATGTTTAATCATGATCTCGATCTCTGGACAGAGATTTAAATTCTTTTTATGAACTTAAACGTCAGAGGAATATCGATTGTGACAAAAACAATAACCCGTGCAGTGCTTGCCGAGGCAGTAGCCCGTAAGACCGGATTGAGCAAAGCGGACGTCGCATCCGTGGGCGAATCAATGTT
This sequence comes from Candidatus Devosia symbiotica, assembly GCA_025050575.1. GTDB lineage: Bacteria > Pseudomonadota > Alphaproteobacteria > Rhizobiales > Devosiaceae > Devosia > Devosia symbiotica. The sequence goes on along the minus strand of JALBVE010000055.1, from coordinate 8,546 downwards.
CGCGTTGATAGCGGGAGAAAACGTCAAGCTTACCGCGTTTAGCTCGCTGCAGGTGCGCGAGCGCGCGGAACGTCTGGGCCGCAATCCGTACACTGGCACCGCGCACCGCATTTCGCCACGCCACACCGCGGCCTTCATCCCCAGCACCCAACTACGCTCTGCCCTCGACAAGAAGACACAATAGCGGCGCGCTGGCCTGGCTAGTTGCGGAAGAACTCCAGTAATAATTACACCCTCTGCTCGCCACACTTGTGCCGAGAGAAATCAAGGCAAACGGTGCAGCGCCGATAACGGTGTCGAACCTGACAAGGCGCAGCGCATGGATCAGGGTGCCCCAGTCTGCGCCGCGCCCTGGTTCTGTCGGCTCTCAGAGTTCCTCTCGTCATACGCCGGCCGGCGACCAGTCTGATCCATCATGCGGATCGCGGCAGCCAATGCTGTTCCCTCGACTATCAGGGCGAAGTGCGCCATAATAGCATCCGCATCTCAATGTCGGGCAGGGGGAAATATTGCGCAAGGCTAACGCCAGCGAGCAATGCGCTTCCCGGATTCGACGTCGAACAGGTGCAGCAGACTTTTATCGAAGCTAATTCCGATAGTTTGGCCAGGATGGGCGTCACTCGCTCCCGGAATACCCCAACAAGGTTTTGCCCACCGACGCGAAGGGTCACCTGGGTTTCAGAACCTGTCGGTTCGATGACCGCGATTTCAACCATGGTTCCGGCGGGATTAAGACGCAGACACTCAGGGCGCACTCCCAGGGTAATGGGGCCGTTCACTATCCCCGCCGGCAAGGTTCCGAGAACAATACCCATCCCGTCGGCAAAGCGAAACTGGTTCCCGACAAGCGGGCTGCCAATAATATTCATGGCTGGAGATCCAATAAAACCGGCAACAAAAAGGTTGGTAGGATGATCATACGGCTCCAGCGGCGCGCCAATCTGTTCGATATTATCCGAATGCATCACCACGATTCGGTCGGCCATGGTCATGCCCTCCATCTGGCCGAGAGTCACGTAGACCATTGTGGTCTTGAGGCGCTGGTGATTGAGCTTGATTTCGCTGCGCATCTGCACCATGAGCTTGGCATCCAGATTGCTTAGCGGTTCGTTGAACAGGAACACCCTGGGGGGGTCGCGAACGATGGTCCGCTCCATGGTAACGCGCTGGCGCTGCCCGCCCGACAGATGTCGCAGATAGCGTTCCAGATAGATATCCAGACCCAGAATAACGGCGGCGCTGGCCACGCGGCGCTTGGTTTCTTCCCTTAAACTCTGGCCAGACGCAGTGAAAATGCTATGTTTTCTTCCACGGTCATGTGCGGATAGAGCACATAGGACTGAAATACCATAGCGATGTTTCGATCCTTGGGCGCGAGGTCATTGACGACCATTCCGGCAATTTCAATTTCGCCGCCGACGATGTCCTCAAGACCGGCGATCATGCGCAGAAGCGTTGATTTTCACAGCCCGACGGACCCACCAGAATGACGAATTTGCCATCCGCAATGTCGATTGACACGCCATGTAATACTTCCACACTGCCATAGTTCTTGCGAATATTTCAATCATATCCCAGACCCTGGTGTAGCTGATCGGTGGTCATAGACCGATTTCCGGTAGGGTCGGGTTGCTCACACCAACCTGATACTGGAAGGATCACCGATGACCAATGCAATGGTGAACCTGCGCACGCTGGTATGAAGAAGACCCTTTGTGCTGGACGAACCCCGAAGTCCAGTGCAACACTTTGCAAAATCCAGAAGCGATGGCCGATGCAACACCTGTCGCAAACTGCCACAACTGCGAGGAAACGAGCATGAACTTTATGTCAGAGGCAGCTTTGGCCGCCGCCCGCGAAAAATTCTTCTCCGGTTACTCGCTACCTGACGGTCTTGTGGCCGCGCCCATCCTACGCTCCTGGCAGCGCTGCACTGAACAGGGCCTGGATTCAGGCGGTGCCATTCGCGCCAAAGCCATGACGGCCGCCGAATTGCGTACCCTGAACGAGTAGAATGAATCTCTATATCTGCTCTCGCGATCTAAACTGGTTTCGCTGTGCACTGAAGCCAAGTTGACCGATTCCGTGGTCATCTTCACCAACGCCAAGGGCCTGGCGCTCGATACCGCGGGCAGCCTCGAATTTGCCGGCCAGGCCGCCGCAATTGTCCTGCGCCATGCCAGCCGGGACGAGATCTTTGACATGGCCGGATTAAATGCGGGGCGCTGCGAACTGCGCAGCCATGCCGACGAGCGTTTTGTCGCCAATCTCGTCCAGCCGCGTCCCACATCTGCTGCTGCGATTGCCGGGATCCGAAAATCGCGCACACCAGACACCGGCCCAATCCTGACGCCCAGGTACGTGCAGATCTGGCGAAGGCTATCCGGCTGATCAACGCCGAAACCCTGCTGCTCATTGCCGGCCAGACTAGCGCCGGCAAGAAAGTGTTTGCCCGCCATTTGCACGCCCAGACGGTTCGCGCCGGCAAGCCCTTCATAGCCATCAATTGCGCTGCCCTGCCCGAATCCCTGATCGAGGCCGCACTGTTCGGCTATGAGCCCGAGGCCTTTACCGGCGCCCGCAAATCCGGCGCCAAAGGGCCTAATCCAGCAGGCGGCGGGCGGCATCCTGTTTCTCGACGAGATTAGCGACATATCACTGCTGCTGCAGTTGCGCCTACTCCGGGTCTTACAGAACAAGCAGATGACGCCACTGGGCGGCGGCGCGTCCCAGCGCACCGATTTCATACCTGTCAGTGCCAGCAATCGCGATCTCAAATCCATGGTCGATGCTGGAGCATTTCGCGCCAATCTCTATTTCTGCATCGCCCAATATACTATCAGCCTGCGCAGCCTAACCGCGCTCGATGACCGCGCCGACATCGTCGAACTGGCAGGCACGCTCAGTGCTGTGGCGGCGCTGGCCGACCCGGGCATAGGCATCACCCTGGCCGATATGCCGCTCATGCGGGCAATGGCCGCTGAGCACGATACGAGCACTCAGACTGGCGAATTGGGCGTCATCACCGAAGCGATAATGCAGCGCATCCTCGACATCCACAAGGGCAATGTCTCTGCCGCCGCCCGCGCCTTGGGAATTGACCGCTCAACGCTCTTCAACGCTCTATCGCCGGCTGATGTGGAAGGACAGACTGGACGGCTAGTGCCGGATCAGGACTGCTCGATCGAGGCTCCAAAACAGCACGATCATCGCGCCAAGCAATGCCAGCCCGACAAACCAGACCGCCTTCCATTGGCCGCCCTTTTGTCGCCAGGTCGCCAGCGCGACGATGGCACTCTGAACGCCGCAATACAGCGCAAAAGCACGCGAGGCATAGGCGATGATTTCGAATACGTCGAGCGTCCAGGTCAACACCAGCCCGCTCAGCACCAGCAGCAGATAGCCCCCCTCGCTCGCTCATCCGCCCACGCGTCAATTCTGCAATCAGCCCGCCTGAGCCGCTGGTATCGGCGATAGCCGCGCTGAACTGGGCGGCCAGTGCTGCTGCCACCAGCAGTAGGGGCAGCACCGGCGCCACCTCCATCATGTCGATGATGGAGGTCTCGTCGCCGGCAATGTCGACCGGGGTGATCACATAGGTCAGCAGCCCAATATAGAACACATAGATCGCTGTCGCGATGACCTGCGCCAGCACCATTGAGCGACGCCGCGTCCGCGCGTCATAGGCCTCGCTCAGATAGTTCGAGGTCTCGAACCCCTGCACAGCAACGATCAGCCCGAACCCCAGCGTCACTGCACTCCAACCCGACAGCGTCGCTGGGTGAATCTCCAGACTGCCGGCCGTCACCTGCACGAAGAAATATCGCCCCAGGCCGAACAACAGGCCAGCGATGATCGCCAGCTTGAGTCCCACCGATACCTGTTCTATCCGCTCCAGCGCCTTGAAGCCCCGCAACCAACCCATGGCTAGGATCAGCAGGAACAACGCACTGATCAGAATCTTGGCATACAGAGTGTCGTTGAACGGGATCATTCGCACGCCGAAGGCACCGAACAGGTTCAGATAATAGGCCACCGAGATGAAATAGGCGAAGTCTAGTGTCCAGGACGCAAGCCCTTCCAGCCGCCGCTCCAGCGTCGGACGTGCTTCGCCATCTCGCTCGATCGCCGTGATATTGTGCCAGATTGCCGCGCCGAACAGATAGACGCCGGCACATAGCGCCGCCATGGCCAGCGGCGCCCAGATGTCATATGCGCTCGACAGGATCAGCCCCAACACCAGAAATCCGCTGCCGATGATTGAAGCCAACGGTGTGATCGTTGCGCGCGAGAATGACGCATTGGCCAATCGCGGATAGATCAGCACACCGCTCACCAGCAGGCTGACCACGATCACCAACAGGTTTTTAATCATGTCGCTTTATCTGTTCAATCGCTGCCACAAGGTGCGATCTAATATTACACGCCGCGTCTGGCTTTGATCTGAGCGATCCGCTCGACGGCCTCGGCCTGCAGAAACTGCCTGCGCTCAAGCAGTTCGAGGCTATATTCATGGTAGGTCAGTCCGAGTTTTTTGGCGCGCCGCGCCCGCATCATGGCAAACTCATAGGGTATCGCGTCAAAAACCGCGCGCCGGGCCGCCTTCCACTCGAAATAATTGCCGACCGGGCCATGGTCCCAAGCCCGCTCAGAATCTTCCAGCGGCAGTCCGAAGTTGCCCTCGGGCTTATGCGCCTTCAATCCGCATCCTTTGCCTGTGATGGATAGCGATGTTTGCCTCCCTGCCAATCCCGTACGATATAGCGTCCGTCGCTGCCCACAATACTGGCGGTGCCAATATCAGCCTTGCCGTAGCCGCCAAGGATATCGAGCACATAGACCGGCTGCGCCAGGCCAAAAATCCGGCCATGCAAGGCGCTGACCAGCGCCTGCCCCTCGGCAATGCTGACACGGAAATGACTGGTCCCCAGTGCCAGATCGGGGTGGTCTAGGTAATAGGGTTGCACCCGGTTCTCGACAAACGCCTGCATCAGCGTCGCCAGCATCTCGAGATCATCATTGTCCTCAGCCCCTGTGGCCCAACCATTTTGCGCCGAAAGCAGAACTGGCAACAGACCGGACACACATCCACCGCCTTGAGCAGCACCCGATCCGGGTAGCGATGGACAATGCCCTCAACCGATGAATGGCTCAGATCGCCAATCGGATCGACCCGTTCTTCGGGCATGCTCACCAATTCCTGCGGGCTGGCCACAAACTGCCGGGCAATCGGATTGTCCGGATCGGTCTTGTCGATCAGCGCTAGCACATCAGGCGTAATCCCCGCAGCATATTTTTGCGCAACGGTCTCGAGCGCGGCATCGTCTCGCACCAGCCCGGTTGCGATCAAATCTGCCACCGACTTGATGGCCCCACTCATTCTGCTACTGGCGCCCACAGTACCGCCTCGATCTTTGGCGCCGCTGTTGCCAGCATCACCAGCCGGTCAAAGCCGAGCGCCACACCACTGGCCTGAGGCATCAGTTCGAGCGCCGCCAGAAAATCCTCATCGAGCGGATAGCTCTCGCCATAAATGCGTTGTTTTTCGTTCATCTCGGCGGTAAATCTGCGGCGTTGTTCATCCGAATCGGTTAATTCGCCAAACCCGTTCGCCAGTTCCACGCCACAGGCATAGAGCTCGAACCGCTGGCTGACCCGTCGGTCATCGTCTGACCGACGCGCCAGCGCCGCCTCCGCTGCGGGATAGCGATCAAGCACCGTGATCTGCCCCATGCCAAGTTGTGGCTCCACCTTGTCGGTCAGGATCAAGCTGAACAGATAGCTCCAGTTGATGTCGTCCGGCACGACCATGCCGAGCTCTGTCATCTGCTTCGCTAGCGCTTCGCCATCCGTCACGCCGTCGCTATCCATGCTGGCAAACAGATCGATCCCGGCGTAACGCGCGAAGGCATCCACCACGCTCAGGCGTTCCGGTGACGCGAACGGATCGCAGCTCTTGTCCTTGTAGATCAGGGTTTTGACACCCGTCGCCGCCGCCAGCCGTAGCAGCGTCACGCAGTCACCGATGATCGCCTCAAAACTGTCGCCCGCTCGATACCATTCCAGCATGGTGAATTCGGGATGGTGCAATGCACTTCGCTCGCGATTGCGCCAGACATGGCCTAAGCTGGCAATCCGCGTCTCGCCCGCCGCCAGCAGCTTCTTCATGTTAAATTCTGGCGAAGTGTGCAGATACATCGCCTGCCCCATCCCGTCATTATCGATCATCGTGGTGCCGAACGCGTGCAGATGCGTCTCATTGCCCGGCGAACGCTGCAGCCCCGGTGGATCGACCAGCAGGAAATCCTCATCGGCCAGATAGCGCCGCACCGCAGCCTCGATCCGGTTGCGCGTCAACAGGATCGGTCGCCGATCGGCATGAACCGAAGGGGTCCACCAGGGTGAGGCCGACAGGGGGCGAGATTGGCTCATGTGACCTTTGTGACGGCAAGTCTGGAGATTTGCGCGAATATAGGGTAGTTGACGCACGAGAGTATATTTCCGCGCGCGGACGGCCCTGCCTCTTCGACGCGCATCCGCTACGAACAAGGAAGAATAATGGTCAAGGTCATCGCCTCTTCGCTGCGCAAGGGCAATGTGGTCGAACAGGACAATGCTCTGCATGTCGTTCTGACCGCTGAAAACGTCCACCCCGGCAAGGGCAACTCTATCACCAACGTCAATATGCGCCGTATTTCCGATGGCGTAAAGGTCGTCGGCCGCTGGCGCACCATCGAAATGGTCGAAAAGGCCGATGTGGATAATCGCGAATACGATTATCTCTATTCCGACGGCGAGGGCCACCACTTCATGGAGCCTGCTACTTATGAGCAGATCACCGTTCAGAACGATGTGATCGGCGACCAGGCTGCCTATCTGACCGACGGCATGAAGGTTCACCTCAAGACTTTTGAGGGCAATGCCCTGTCCATGGAATTACCCCAGCGTATGACCGTCGAGATCGCCGAGACCGAGCCGGTGGTCAAGGGCCAGACGACCTCATCCTCCTACAAACCCGCTTTGCTCACCAATGGTCTAAAATGCATGGTCCCGCCCCATATCGATCCCGGCACCCGCATCGTCATTCTGACCGAAGACAATTCCTACGTCGAACGCGCCAAGGACTGACCCGCGGCGCGGCACATCCAACTATTCAACGGGCCCTGCGGGGCCCGTTTTTGCAGCCAGTTACAGTGATCCCTTTTGGCACCGTCAGCGTACTAGGGCTAGACTCCAAGTCCCTCACTGGTCGGGCTGCTCATGACTGCCGCGCTCTACCCTGCTGATTTTTATGCCGACCGGCGCGCCCACACCGCCCACGCGGCGCGGCGCTTGCTGACCGCACTGCCGCCTGGCTTGCCGCGCGCATCCCTTGCCGACATCGACTGCGGCGCCGACATCTGGCTGGCCGCAGCCCTGGCCGAAGGCACACAATCGGCCTTTTGTATTGCGGGCAATTGGGTCACCCAGGCCATGCTCGACGATCCGCGCATTACTCTGAACCCGCACGACCTCGAACAGCCCTTTACTGGCCTGTGTGTCGATCTGGTCCTGTCGCTTGAAGTGGCCGAACACCTCTCGCTCGCGCGGGCGCCGGGCTTTGTCGTTGATCTGGTTGCCCTGGCCTCAGCCGTTCTGTTCAGGCCGCCATTCCCGGCCAAGGGGGGGGCGTCGGCCATCTCAACGAGCAGTGGCAAAGCTGGTGGGCCGGCCATTTCGCCGATCATGACTTTTCCGCTCATGACGTCATCCGCCCGGCAATCTGGGCCAATGACACCATTCCCGCTTGGTACTGCCAGAACACCGTACTCTATCTCGATCCGGCTCTGCGCACCAGTTCGGCCTGACGCCAAGAGACCCAGCGCTGCTCGACAGTGTTCATCCTGCCTTCTGGTCTCGCGCCGGCCGCGAACTGGCCGATGCTAACGCCCTGCCCGAATCCGAAGTGCTCAAGCGCCAAGCCCAGCAATAGCAGCAATAGCACCCTACCGCGCCGCCCATAACAGACCACGCCGCAGAATTTCGCGCATGGGGCTTCCCGCCAGTTCGTCAGCGGTATGCCCGAGCGATGAGTAAAATACCCGGCCCCCTGTCGGGCATACTGGTGAACATCACAGGCATCACCACATTCTTGCGCCAGAGACGGAACTCTCCGGAAAACATCGTCGTCTCTAGCACGTCGACTGCCGGATCATAGTTCAGATAATATTGTTCGGCAGTGTGCTCGAAATTATTATCACCTATCGGCTGGTCTGACTGCGTCACATCCACCCGATAGGTAATAATATTGCCCGGGTGCTGCACCTAGTAGCAACTGGCGACATAGCGGAACGGCACGCTGGCGCGAAAACTCGTCGCCAAGCCCATGTGATAGCCCGCCAACCCGGTCCATGCCCGCACAGCGGCGATCAACCGATCCATCTTCTCCGGCGCCAGCATCCCATCGGTAATCACCGGCACTACCAGGTCATTGTGCCTGACACCCTCGGCATCTAGCGCGTCATAGTCCGGCGTCACGGTCACCGCAAAGCCCTCGGACTCCAGCA
>JALBVE010000054.1 GCA_025050575.1 Candidatus Devosia symbiotica | reverse complement strand
CTGTCAACAGGATGTAGGTGATCCAGCCCGTACTCGAACGCCGCAGTTTTGCCGACAAGCTGACCCTTGCCATGGAATTGGCCGAGGCCATAGCGGATCGCATCCGCACGGCGATCGCCAAGCGCGGACAGGCCGCCATCGCCGTCAGTGGCGACTCGACCCCGGGTCGCTTCTTCCTGCTCCCTGAGCAAGACCAAGGATATCGACTGGTCCAAGGTCATCGTGACGCTGGTTGACAAACGCTGGGTCGATGAGACCAGCGAACGCTCCAATGCCTTGCTGCTCAATGAGCGCATGCTGCAGGGCCCCGCTGCAGTGGCGCGGTTTTCCTCGCTCTATTCGGGAGGCAACGCGCCTGACGCGGCAGCTGTGGCCCGTATCAATGCGCTGCTGGCCGGACTGCCCGACTAGTTTTCCGCTGTCGTGCTGGGCATGGGTAGCGATGGTCATACCGTATCGTTCTTTCCCGGCGGCGATACGCTTGATCAGGCGCTGACCGCCGATGGACCAACTCTGGCGATCCGCGCGCCGGGGGCCGGTGAACCCCGCATCATCTTTACTCTGCCGCGACTCCTCCGCGCGGATGGGTTGTACCTTCACATCGAAGGAGAGGAAAAGGCCGCCGTTCTTGAGGCTGCTTTGGGAGATAATCCGACCCAGAACATGCTCATTCGTGCCGTCTTGCGGTCCGGCCGCGGCGTAAACGTCTACTAGTACCCATAGTCTTCTCAGTGCTTCTCAATCGACCGCTTTGGCCACGAAGGGCTCCATGAACCAGGAGCTCGCCTATGTCTGTCCATCAGGTCATCCAGGATGTTACCGATCGCATTGCGGCACGCAGCCGCGATAACCTTCGCGATTATCTCGACCGTCTTGAAGGCGCTCGCTAGGCCGGCGTCAATCGCACCATTCTCCCCTGCGACAATCTCGCCCAAGCCTTTGCCACCTGCACATCCACCGAGAAGTCGCAGTTTGCCGGCAGCAAATTGCTCAATCTGGGTATCGTCACCAGCTATAACGACATGCTCGGTGCCCACCAGTCCTACCGGTTCTATCCAGAAATCATCAAACAGGCCGTCCCAACGCCGTCTGGTCTGCCCAATGACAAAAAAATCCAAGGTCCGCTAGCTCTACATGGAAGGCAAGGTCGGTCGCGCCGAGCTGCTTGAAGTCGAGTCCAAATCCTACCATTCGGCCGGCACCTGCCAGGCACCAGCTTTGTCAATTCCGGCACGCTGCTGCGCGATGCGCTGGCCAAGGCCGCATCAATCCGCGCGCTGTCGCTGAGCGCCCAGGGCAATGACTATACTCCGGTCAGCCACGTCATCGACGAAAAGGCCATCGTCGATGGTTTGGTCGGCCTGCGCGCGACGGGTGGCTCGACCAACCACTGCGGCGGTGGCCGGTCTGCATGTTACCTAGGATGATATGAGCGACCTCTCCGATGCGACGTCGCTTTTGGCTCGCGTCTATCCCAATGGTGTGGCCGACGTGAGCCGTTTCCACGCCGCTGGCGGCATAGGCCTCCTCGATTCAGGAATTGCTCGAAAGCGGCCATCTGCACGAGGACGTCAAGACCGTCTGGGCAATAGCCTCTCCAATTACACCGTGGAAGCTAAGCTCATCGAGGACAAGCTGAGCTTCGAGTCTGCGCCCAAGCAATCAGCGTTGCCCAAGGTGCTGACCGGTGTGGCCAAGCCGTTCCAAGAGACCAACGGTCTCAAGCTGCTCAGCAGCAATCTGGGTCATTTGATCATCAAGGTCTCGGCCGTTAAGCCAGAGCATCAGTTGGATCAGCTGCGCCTGACTGGGGATCGGGCTGGCGGCCATTTGCGCCTTGAACCACTCATAGACCAGCAGCTCATGGGCAGCATGCTGATCCACCAGCAGTAGTTCTTCGCCATTCTGGGTGATGATTGAAATTGTCAAACATCTGCGCCCTTGCAGTGCTGAGGGGATACTCGACCAAGGCAGGCATTGGCTCGGCCTCGACACGGGCGCTGGGCTCGCTTAGCCTATCGAGGCTCGGTTGATTGAAGCTAAGGGCAAACGGATTGCTGCTGCCATGCTCCCACGTGTGCATAACCGGAAAAGGGCAGGGGTTGCGCAGAACGGTAGGGGGGATGAGGTTGTACTGGTCTGCGCCTGGGGCGATTGGGCTCCTGCCCCGGTGCCATGAAGGCTCCAAGCACGTCGTCAGCCACGCTGGTAGAAGCCTTGAAGCTGGCGGCCGCCAGCGCCTCGCTAATGGCGTGGATCACCGCGCTGCGCACCGCCCCCTGATCACGAAAGCGCAATTCGGCCTTCGCCGAGTGCACATTGACGTCAACCTCCGCAGGATCAATGGCAATATAAAGCACCACAACGGGGGAAGCGATCCCGGGAAACGTAGTTGGCATAGGCCGCGCGCATCGCGCCAATCAGCACCTTGTCGCGCACTGAGCGGCCATTAACAAAGAAATACTAGCTTAGACTATTAGTCTGCATTATAGATAGGGAGCCTGGCCAGACCCGTCACCACGACGCCATGGCGGGGCGCCAGCCACCGTCACCGCATTCTGCGCGAAATCATCGCCAATTACCTGCGCCAGCCGTGCCTGCAAGACAGCTGTGCCAGTGACCGAGGATCAGTTTAAGCTTGAACAGTCACTGCCGCTAAGCACGAAATGCACGCTCGGATTGGCCATGGCCAACCGCTTGAGCGCATCAGTGATGACCCCGGATTCGCCACGATCAGTCTTGAGAAATTTTAGTCGCGCCAAGACATTGGCGAAGAGATTACGGACTTCGACAATAGTGTCCCGGTTCAGCGCCTGCGGCACGAGGCCCGACCGCACCTCGTTGCGCACGTCAATACGCAGGCCGGTCTCGGCATCGGCAGGCCGCGAGGCGATACTCAGTTCGGCCACCGAACCAATCGACGCCAGTGCTTCGCCGCTAAATCCCAAGCTACGGATATTGTTGAGATCGTCCGTGGATAGTTTGGAAGTGGCATGCCGCTCCACCGACAGCACCAGATCGCCCCGATCCATGCCGTGCCCGTCACCCCCAATGCGCAACAGGGTCTTGCCTCCTATCGCCATGACGCCAATGATGCGGCTGGCCCCCGGCATCAATGGCATTTTCTATCAGTTCCTTGACCACACTGGCAGGCCACTTCACGACCTTGCCCGCGGCAATGCGGTTGATCAAAACTTCGGGTAGCTGACGAATGGGCAAAGGCGATTCTGCTGAGCACAGAATATAAGCGGTTCAGCCAGGAATGCTGACCCGCTTGATGAGGTTGTCACCGGTTCCCTGTCGCCCGGTTCAGCCCAAGTCGCCTCGCTGGCCTTGCGGGCGGCCAGGGTGCTAGATACCGCTCTCACGCTTATGCCGCGGGCCCTAGAGGGAACATTATGCTCAAGATCATCGAGCTGATGCTGTTGGCCATGCTCGCCTTCGCCGCCCATTCTGTTCTGGTCCGGCTGACCCTGGGCGACAATGCCGCAGGCTTGACCGCCATTCGCTTGCTATCGGGCGCGGTGGCATTCGGGCGCGGTGGCATTAGCCCTGCTGGCCAGGGTTACCGGTGCCGCGCCTTGGCGCCAATTGTAGCGCCTAGGCACCTGGCAGCAGGCTGCGGCGTTTGGCTATGCGTTGGCATTCTCGCTAGCCTATTTGCTAATGGGCGCTGGCATGGGAGTGCTATTGCTGTTTGTCAGTGTGCAACTCGGAATGATCGCACACGGCCTGATTGCCGGCGACCGTTCGAGCGCACTCGAATAGCTTGGCCTAGTCGTGGCGCTGGCCACATTTGGCTATTTGATCTCGTTCGGGCTAACAGCGCCTTCTCCTTGGAGCGCCGCTTTGATGGTGATTTCCGACTTGGCCGGGCTGCCTATTCATTGCTTAGGAGTGGTTCGATCCGCCCTCTGGCCGATGCGGCCGGCAGCTTTGTCCGCTGCACGCCGTTCGCCATGATCCTGCTTGGTCTAGGCCTAGCCTGGCAGATGCCGAGCCAGCAGGGCCTGACGCTGGCTGTTGCCTCTGGTTCTATCATCTCCGGCCTGGGCTACGCCATCTAGTATGCTGTCTTGCCAAGCCTTAGCCGTATTCGTGCCGCCGTGGTGAAATTGAGCGTGCCGGCCATTGCCACCGCCATGTCGATGCCGGTTCTGGGCGAGGCTGTTACGCCACGACTGCTGATCGTTGCGACCGTCATTCTGAGCGAGATCTCCATCACCATTCTTGGCGTGGGACGTCGCCGCAAGGTGTGAGCCGCTTGCTCGCCGCGCCATTGGCTGATATTATTACACAATGTCGCACTCAAAACTGACACCGATGAGCCATGCCCTGGCGCTAGCCCAGGAGGCCGTCGCCGCCGGTGAAGCCCCGGTGGGGGCGGTGATCATGGAGGGTCAAGTCGTCCTCGCCGCCGAGCGCAACCGCATGAGGGCACTCAACGACCCCACTGCACATGCCGAATTGCTAGCCATTCGTGCCGCGTTGGCTAGGCGCGACACCGGTCGCCTCGATAGTTGCGATCTCTATGTGACGCTTGAGCCCTGCGCTATGTGCGCCGGCGCCATTGCCCATACCCGGCTGCGGCGCATCTATTTTGCCGCCGAAGACACCAAGTCTGGTGCCGTGGAAAATGGCGTGCGCCTGTTCGACCAGCTCACCTGCCATCACAAGCCCGAAGTCATTGGCGGTATCGGTGCCGAGCGCGCCGAAGCCATGCTCAAGGATTTCTTTCGCGATTTGCGGCGCGACTGAGACAGTCAGCGTCGCGGCAAGCAGGCTGGTCATCAGCACGGCGTGCAGCAGCGCGGTGCGCGAAATGGCGAACAGAAGCATGCAGGCTAGCTTCATACAGCCGATCAGCAGCATATACTTGATTGGCCAGCCCACCACGGTCATTGGCTCGATAGTCACATCCAGCCTTAGCAGCTTTGGCGCTACCGAAGGCTCTCGCAATAAACAGGATCAGAAATCCATTCAGAATCCAGCCTGCACGTTTTATCTTCATCTCTCGTCATTCAGTGTCCGCGCTGCTTTATCATCACGACGGATCGGTCGCGAGAAATTCGACGGGAGTAGGCAAACTATTTGTCAGAGCAATGCCGGAGTCCGGGGCTATTTGACAATGGCTGCTAGCAACCTGTTTTGAACATAGTCTTCAATTTTCTGGGCCAGTATACGCTTGCAGCGATCTTTTTTGGCTTCCGCATGGATTACGATTTCGCGCACCCGCCAGAATTCAAGCGCGCCAAAATTGGCGATGTGGTCGGTCTTGCTAATGCTCTCCGAGGGATCACCATTGACGTCGATGCCGATTAGAAAATCTCTGCCGATATCGGCCTGGTCGAGTGGTAGCGGATTGATCACCCCACCATCGACGAGAATGTGATTGGCATAGGTCGCCGGCTTGAACAGGCTTGGAATAGCAATCGATCCAGCAATGGCCGGACGCAGCAGACACGAATTGAACATCACTTGATGCCAGCTCTGGAAATCGGTCGTGACGAGATAAAGCGGGATCTTGAGATCCTTGAATTTCAGCGGGAAGCTATCAGGAATGAAACTGTCGACAATGCTGTTAGCATCAAGCTGAATCGAAATATCATTCTTGAGAATGACATCCAGACCGCGCAACTGGATCGTCCACAATTTGGTAGCAATGGTGCGCATGGTACCCAGCACCTCATAGAAATGCTCGCGCAGCTCCCTGCTGCTCATCCCGGCCGCCCAACTCGCACCGATCAAGGCACCAATCGAGATGCCCGAAATCACCGTGGGCCTGAGGCCCAATTCGCCCATGGCTTCAATGTAGGGAACTATGAGTAAGGCCGCGCGCCGAGCCGCCACCCAGTGCGATGCCAATTCTGGGACCAAAATCCGTATTCATGCCACCCTGCTCCTTGCCCTGATTGCGCAGTCGGTCGGCGAGGATCTTGCCACGCTTTTGCAGCGGCGTCAGCGGACGTTGCGACGACATTTTATCAAAGACTATCTTGAGGTAGCCTGGACTGCTCAGGTTTAGGAAAGGTTCAGACGCCGCTGCGGGCCAGTTCGCGCCAGCCGATGTCTCGGCGGCAGAAACCTTCTGGCCAAACGATTTTATCCACTCCCGCGTAAACACGTTGTTGGGCCTCCAGGATGCTGGATCCAAGCGCGGTTACGTTGAGCACGCGGCCACCCTCAGCCAGTAAACGCGCCCCATCGCGTCTCGTTCCCGCATGAAACACATGGACATGGTCGGAACCTGCCGTTGCAGCGCCAGCGATCTCAGAGCCCTTGGAATAGCTGCCGGGATAGCCCTTGGTAGCCATGATGATGGTCAACGCATATTGGTCCTTCCAGACCACGTCATGCCCGGCCAGCGTGCCTTTTGCTGTGGCATGCAGCAGGGGCAGGATATCGCTGGCCATCCGCATCACCATCACCTGCGTCTCAGGGTCGCCGAAGCGGGCATTGTATTCCACTAGGCGTGGGCCCGTCGCAGTCAGCATCAGCCCGGCATAGAGCACACCCTGATAGGGGGTGCCGCGTGCGGCCAGACCTCTGACGGTCGGCCAGATCACCCGGTCCAACGTTTCCTGATAGATATCCGGGGTCATGACCGGGGCAGGTGAATAAGCCCCCATGCCGCCCGTATTGGGGCCGATATCGCCGTCAAAGGCGCGTTTGTGGTCCTGCGCTGTGGTCAGCGGCAGGATGTCGGCGCCATCACACAGCACGAACAGGCTGACTTCCTCGCCCTCCATGAATTCCTCGATCACCACTTCGGCGCCAGACTGGCCAAACGCACCGGCAAAACAGTCGATGATCGCCGCTTCGGCCTCCTCAACGCTCATCGCAACCGTGACGCCCTTGCCCGCCGCCAGGCCATCGGCTTTGATCACGATGGGTGCGCCTTGCGCATAGAGATAGGCCAGGGCGGCCGCTTCATTGTCAAAGCGATCATAGGCGGCGGTGGGAATGCCCATCTCGTCGCACAGCGCCTTGGTGAAACCCTTGGAGCCTTCGAGCTGGCCGGCTGCCTTGGATGGACAGAAGCAATCAAAGCCTGCCGCACGCACATCGTCACCCAAACCGGCCACAACCTGAGCATCGGGACCGACGACTACGAAATCGATCTTTTCGGCCTGACACAGGGCGATGACGGAGGCATGGTCGGTAATGTCGAGTGCGACATTTTCGGCAATTTCACCGGTGCCGCCATTGCCGGGAGCGATAAACAGCTTGCTCAGCAGCGGTGATTGGGCGATTTTCCACGCCAGCGCATGTTCACGTCCACCCGAACCGATCACCAAAACCCGCATGCTCATGCCTTCCGCGCTTGTTGTGCGCGTGATGCACGAGGGGGCGCCGGGAGGCAAGCGCCCACCGGCAAAGTTTTTACGTAAGAAACCCGCCAGCGGCGCGACTGTTAGTTCTGTTGGCCTAGCAAATGGAAAATCGCATGTCCGGCCAGATGCCCAAGCAACAGCTCTATCGCGAACTCGCCGGTTAGCATGGCGCGATGATTTCCCGACTGGCCGCCACATCTGAGCATGACCCTGCTATACGCCAGGAGCTGGAGCAGGATATCCATCGTCAACTTTGGCGCAGCCTGAGTGTTTTTGCCGACCAGTGCAGCCCGCGGACTTGGACCTATCGCGTCGCGCACAATGTGTGCGCACGCCGCGTCAAACGGGCCGTTCGCTCACGGCCAGCCCAGGGCTAGATGGATATTGACCAAATTGAACCGGTAGATCTGCGCGTCTACTCTGAGGTCGCAACAGGGGCGGTGCTGATCCTGGAACGACTGCACCTGCTGTCGACCGACTGCGACCAGTCGACCGACAGCAGGTGTTACTCTATCTCGAAGACGAGGATGCCGCTAGCATTGCCGACATCACCGGGCTATCGCCTGGCGCTGTGACCATCTGCATCCACCGAATCAAGACTCTTCTGGCAGAGGGCTTTGAATTGGAGATACGACCATGACGCCCCGCCTATTTGACCCCAGAACGATATGGAAGGAACAAAACATGACACCGCAGACATTCGACGTCGGAATTCTTGATGCGCGTTCCCATCAGTTTGACTAGCGTATCCGCATGCGCAATCGCTAGGAATATGTCGTGAGGGCGCTCGCTGCATTGATCACGGGCAGTATTGGCGTCGCGGTAGCAAGCCGCGCCAACGGCCACACCATCGACCTAGTTTCGGGCTTTGGCTTTCTGCTGCTGGCTGCTGGGGCTGTCTTTGCCATATTCCAACTCCGGCGCCGTGCGGGAGGGGCGACAGGTACTGAACGTGGCGCAGCTTGTCATGGCTTCCTATCGCGCCAAATTGGTACGCCAACGTCAGGCACTGGCGGGAGTACTCAGCTGGTGCGTGGCGCCCTTCTTGTCCGGTTTTGTGTTGATCTATGGCGCAGCGGCTTGCGAAGCTGCTGCGCGGTTATGGCTCATACTGCTACTTGCTTTGGCCACCATAGTATTTCTGGCTTGGATGGTCTGGGTCAACCGGGGCGCTGCAAGAACGCTCGACGATGAGATTGCTGAGATCGATCGCCAGGCTACATCATCGATCGCCAGGCTACATCTCGGCTTCTTTGAACACCCGAATCAGATCGCCGGCCCATGCGCCACGGAACTTGTCCAGCCAGCGATCGGCTGGCGACTTGGAAAGGTGGATGGTTTCTTCTAGTGGCGCCAGATGGATGGTTTCATCCTGTCCCGCTGCGTTCAGTCGATTGCGGCGGACCAGACCGGCCTCGGCAATGCCCACGGCCTGCGCTGCGAAGTCGTAGATATTGGTGCGGTCAACCGGGGTCATCAGACCCAGCCGCGGCACCTCGCGGCGCATGGATTCACGCTCGTGTTGGCTCCAGGGCGCGATCAACTCATAGGCCATCTCAAGCGAGACCGTGTCATAGAGCAGCCCGGCCCAGAAGGCCGACAGCGCCGTGACTGACTTTTCGTCGCCCATATCGGCGCCGCGCATTTCCAGGCACTGCTTAAGACGCACTTCGGGAAAGATCGTCGACAGATGATCTTCCCAATCCTTGATTGTAGGCTTGTCGCCGGGCAGTTGCGGCAGCTCGCCACGCAGGAAGGCCCGGAAATTCTCGCCGGCCACATTGACGTAATCCCCATTGCGGATGACGAAATACATCGGCACGTCGAGCGCATAATCTGCATATTGCTCGAAGCCAAACCCCTCTTCGAACGCGAAGGGCAGCATGCCAGTGCGGGCGTCGTCGGTGTTAAGCCAGATATGGCTGCGGAAGCTGAGATAGCCAGTGTCTCGGCCACCAGCGAAAGGCGAATTGGCAAATAGCGCCGTAGCGATGGGCTGCAGGGCCACGGCCACGCGCAGTTTCTTGATCATGTCTGCTTCACTGGAAAAATCCAGATTGGTCTGCACTGTCGCGGAGCGGAACATCATCGACGTGCCGAGCGTGCCGACCTTTTCCATATAGGGTTTCATGATAGCATAGCGGGATTTCGGCATCGAGTAAATCTCGTCGACCGCCCATAGTGGAGTGACGCCCAGACCCAGAAAATGAATATCCAGCGGACCGGCAACCTTCTTGCTGACGGCCATATGCTTGGCCAGCTCGGTGGCTGAGTCATGCAAATCCATCTGCAGCGAACCCGACAGCTCGAATTGCCCGCCGGGCTCCAGCGAAATGCCGCCAGCGACCTCGTCATTGCGCAGTCCGATGACATTATCTCCATCAAAGAATGGATGCCAGCCGGTTTCGGCCTGAATACCCTCGAGCAGGGCCCGAATACCATCGGGGCCTTCATAGGCGACGGGGCGCAGCGGATTGGTGTGGAATACGTGCTTTTCGTGTTCGGTGCCGATGCGCCACTCGCTCTCGGGTTTGCACCCGCGCGCCATTGCCTCGATCAGGTCGGCACGCGATTCGATAAGAGGGCTATAGCTGTCGGCGCTGGCCATGAAGTGTCTTCGGATCAAGAGGGGGTCAATATTGGGCGAAACATAGCGTTGCGCGAGCCGAAAGCAATCACCTTTTATCGTTAATCGACGATGATTGCCTGTATGATCGCCAAAGCGGCCACCGCTGCGGTGTCCGCGCGCAGAATACGCGGACCCATACTGATCGGCATCACAAAGGGCAGGGCGCACAGTCTGTCCCTCTCTTCATCGGAAAATCCGCCTTCGGGGCCGATCAACAGACCCAGGGACTGGCCGCTGAGCGCGCAGCGCATCGACCGTCGAGGATAACGCTGCGCCATCATCTGCAACAATCAGCCTGCGCTCTGCCGGCCAGCGATCAATCAGCCGCTCCAGCGTGATTTCTGGCGCGACTACGGGCACATTGAGCACTTCGCATTGTTCTGCCGCTTCAACGGCATTGACCACCAGACGTTTATGCTTGATGCGGCTCACCTGGGTGCGGCGGTGATTACCGGGTAGATGACGCCCACATCTATTTCCACCGTTTTCTGGATCACATAGTCGAGCCGCTCGCTCTTGAATGAGGCAAAACCGCACCAGAGATCAGCAATTGGTGTCTGTTCGGTGACATGCTCCAGTAGTTCGAGTCTGAGCGATTTTTTGGAATCGCTGGTCAGCACCATCGCGGTCATTGAATAGCACCATTTCATCGCCCACGCTTTTACGCAGCACGGCCGCCAGATCGAGTCCAACATAAAGGCGGGGCAGATAGGCATGGGTGCGGGCATGGTCCGCTGATACCATTGCCCACACCGAATTGTTATCTTTCCATCGCACCATTTCAGCTGTAGTGCGAATCTCTGCTAATCAGGCCGTCAAAGTTTTTTCGCCCTTGCGGGAACAGTTGCGGACAAGGAGCGGCTACGATGTCACATGCCAACCATCCCGATAGCGTTGCTGATGCCCAATCGGGCAATTGGGTGGATCGCTACGCGCCAGATTGGCTCAAACCCTATGCACGGCTGGCACGTTGGGATCGGCCGATCGGCTTCTGGCTATTGTTCTGGCCCTGCACCTGGGGATTGGCGCTGGCCGCCATCGCCATGTCGGAGCGCGATTTTGACTTGCCTGCAGCGATCCTGATGTTGATTGGTGCAGTGCTGATGCGCGGCGCCGGCTGTACCTTCAATGATATTATTGACCGCGACATCGACATGCAGGTCGCCCGCACCCGTTCGCGACCCATTCCCTCAGGCGCAGTCACCAGCCGGGACGCCCTGGCCTTTCTGATCGCTCAGACCCTGCTAGCTTCGGTCGTGCTGTTCGAGCTCAACCGCTTCACTGTCGTGGCCTGCGTTGCCTCGCTGGTGCTGGTGGCAATCTATCCGTTCATGAAACGCATCACTTGGTGGCCGCAGCTGTTCCTAGGCCTGGCTTTTTCCTATGGCGCGCTGATTGGCTGGAGTTCGCAGACCGGCAGTTTCGCTATGCCGGCGCTATTGGCCTGTCTCGGCACCATTCTCTGGGTAATCGGTTACGACACCATCTATGCGCTGCAGGATGTTGAGGACGATGCCCTGATCGGCGTCAGATCCACCGCTCGCCTATTCGGCGACAAGACCAAGCCCATCGTCGCCGGCTTTTATGTGGGTGCCTATGCGCTCTGGTTGGCTGCCGCGACCCTGGCCGGCGCCGGCATTGTTTTTGCTATGTTTTCGCTAGTTGCTGCGGGGTTGCTGGCCTGGCAGGTGCAGACGCTAGACAAGGACGTCCCCGGCAATGTCTTGGCCCGCTTTTACGCCAACCACTATGTCGGCATGGCGCTGGTACTGGCTTTGCTGGCTGACTGGGTGTGGTAGGGATCTGGGCGCATAAAAACGCCAAAAGGGCTGACCACACCGCTGGTTAACCCTTTTTGGACGTCACTTATGAGGTATAGGTAGGCTTAGGCTTTGGCCAGACCAGGTCGGCAGAAAGCCCCCC
>JALBVE010000053.1 GCA_025050575.1 Candidatus Devosia symbiotica | reverse complement strand
AGGATGTAGAACAGTTTAGCCGGTTTGGTCCGCTAAAGCCGTGGGGTTGGTTAAGCGACCATGAAAGATGAAACCCTTACAAAACATGAACAATTGTCCAAACAGAGCGGTGGCGTCGGGGGGGGTGAGACGACCCGCATTATGGCTGTCGGGCGGCGCTGCCACTGGCAATTTTCGACAGCATCAGCCATATAGGGACATTCCTTCCAATCGTGGGGGCGAGGCAGAGCGTGAGCGGCGTACCGTTTCTCAAGATGAACGGGCTGGGCAACCAGATCATTGTGGTCGACATGCGCGGCCGTACTGATCGGGTCACATCTGCTGCTGCCATCGCCATCAATGGCACTGCGGGGACCAAGTTCGACCAGATCATGGCCATTCGCGATCCCCGGACGCCGGGCACGGCCAATTATATCGAGATCATCAATTCCGATGGTTCGCTCGCCCAGGCCTGCGGCAATGGCATGCGCTGCGTGGTGCAGACCCTGACCGTCGAGCAGGGCACACAACGATTTACCTTCGAGACCATGGCTGGCTTGCTGTTTGGCGAACAGCAGGCCGATGGGATGATCGCGGTCGATACGGGCATCCCCAAGCTGGCCTGGTATGACATTCCGTTGGCCGAGGAATTTGCCGATACCCGTAAGATCGAACTACAGGTCGGGCCGATTAACGCGCCGGCGCTGCATTCACCTTCGGTGGCCTCGATGGGCAATCCGCATGCCACTTTCTGGGTGCATGACGATGTATGGAACTATGCGCTGGACCGGTTTGGTCCGCTGCTGGAAAACCATCCGATCTTTCCCGAGCGCGCCAATATCTCGCTGGCACAGGTCACCGCGCCCGACAAGATCATCCTACGCACATGGGAGCGCGGCGCCGGACTGACCGATGCCTGCGGCACTGCGGCCTGCGCTGCGGTGGTCAATGGTGCCCGCACGCGCCGCACGGCCCGTGCTGCCACAGTCACGTTGCCCGGTGGTGATCTGCGCGTGGAATGGCGCGACGATGATCACGTGGTGCTGACCGGTCCGGCCGAGCTGGAATGGACCGGCATGCTTGATCCGGTCAATGGCGCCTGGCTGCGCGACAGGGCTTCGGCCTGATGGCGGTGGAGACGCTGACCTTTGGCTGTCGACTGAATGCCTGTGAAGCCGAGGTGATGAAGGCCGAGGTCGAAAAGGCGGGCCTGGACAACGCCGTCGTTATCAATATCAATGCCTGCGCGGTGATAGTCGAGGCCGTGCGTCAGGCCAAGCAAGCGGTGCGCAAGGCGCGACGGGACAATCCGGACGCCCGCATCAGCGTCACCGGCTGCGCCGCCCAGACCGAGGCGCGCAGCTTCGGTAACATGACCGAGGTCGATCTAGTGATCAGTAATGACGACAAGATGAAGGCGGCCAGCTACACGCCAATGGTGTTTGGTGCCCCACTCAATGACAAGGTGCAGGTCAACGATATCATGAGCGTGCGGGAGACCGCAGGCCATCTGATCAAGGGCATAGATGGTCGCGCGCGTGCCTTCGTGCAAGTGCAGAATAACTGTGATCACCGCTGCACCTTCTGCATCATTCCGTTTGGACGTGGACCCTTGCGCTCGGTGCCGATGGGGCTGGTGGTCGAGCAGGTCAAGAAGCTAGTCGGTAATGGCTATGGCGAAGTGGTGCTGACCGGGGTGGACATTACCTCTTACGACCCCGATCTGCCGGGTGCGCCGAGCCTGGGCAAGCTGACCCAGGCCATCCTGCGCCATGTGCTCGACCTGCCCCGATTGCGGATTTCCTCGATCGACAGCATCGAGGCCGACGAAGACCTCTATGGGGCGATGGCGAGTGACCGGCGATTGATGCCACATCTGCATTTGTCGCTGCAATCGGGCGATGAACTGATCCTTAAGCGCATGAAGCGCCGTCATAGCCGCGATGATGAACTGGCTATCATAGCCAAGCTACGCGGCCTGCGGCCCGACATAGTGTTTGGTGCCGATATCATTGCCGGCTTCCTCACCGAGGATACGGCGATGTTCGCCAATACGCTGGCCATTGTCAGCGAAGCGAATCTGACGCATCTGCATGTCTTTCCCTATTCGCCGCGCGAAGGCATGCCGGCTGCGCGCATGCCGCAGGTCAGTAAGTCCGTCGCCAGGGATCGTGCGGCGCAGCTGCGCACTGCCGGTGCGGCCCAGTTCTATGCCCTGTGTGCCAGCCGGATCGGCAGGCTTGAAAACGTGCTGTATCGAGCGCGACGGGCTGGGCCGCAGCGAGCAATTCATGCCGGTCAGCGTTGCGGAGGGATGGTCAGATGTCTTGTTGGCCGTGCGGATCACCGATGTGAGCGGGGATGGCCTTGTTGACGAAACGGTGCGCGAGGCTGCCCAAATGAACCAGAAAGTCCGCCGATGACCGACAAGAAGCCAGGATTCTTCCAGCGCTTGTTTGGCAGCGAAGCTGCGCTCCAGATACCGGTTGCGACGCCTGGACCAGAGGAAATGCTGCCCGAAACCGTGGCGCCGGCACAGACACCCGACGCGATCGTGCCGCTACCCGAGCCGGTCGCGGCGCCCGAACCGTCGTCTGGGCCTGAACATGTGCCGCTGCCCGGCCCGCCAGAAACCACGCCCGAATATGTCGTGGCTCTCGAGATGCAGGCGCATGATGGGGCTCGCGCTCTGGCGGAAACGGCGCCGATTGCACCAGCCGAGCCAAGGGGCTGGTTCGCGCGCCTCGCCTCGGGTCTGAAGCGGTCATCTGATCAGCTCACCAGTTCGATCAGCGCGGTGTTCACCAAGCGCAAGCTCGACGATGCGACGCTGGAAGAGCTCGAAAATGTGCTGATTCAGGCCGATCTGGGCATCGAAACGGCAACCAGTATCATCGATACGCTGCGCCGCGACCGGTTTGACCGCGACGTCTCGGATGAAGACGTGCGGGCTGTGCTGGTCGCCGAGATCGAAAAAGTACTCGGACCGGTGGCCCGGCCACTCGAGATCGACGCCAGTCAAAAGCCCTTCATTATCCTGATGATCGGGGTCAACGGCTCGGGCAAGACCACAACGATTGGCAAGCTGGCGCAGAAATTTGTTAATGAGGGTAAATCGGTGATGCTGGCGGCGGGCGACACTTTCCGCGCCGCCGCGATTGAACAATTGCAGATCTGGGGTGATCGGACGGGGGCGACGGTGATCTCGCGGCCAGCGGGCTCAGATGTGTCCGGGCTAGCGTTTGATGCGGTGACGCAGGCGTGCGCGGAAGGTCGCGACGTGCTGATCATCGACACCGCCGGGCGCCTGCAAAACCGCGACGAGCTGATGAATGAGCTGGAAAAGGTCATCCGAGTGATCAATAAGGTCGACCCCGGCGCGCCGCATGCAACGCTGCTGACGCTGGACGCCACCACCGGACAGAATGCCCTCAAGCAGGTTGAGGTCTTTAGCCAACGAGCCGGGGTGACCGGATTGGTGATGACCAAGCTCGACGGCACGGCGCGCGGCGGCATTCTGGTCGCCATCGCCCGCAAGTTTGGCCTGCTGGTGCACTTCATCGGCGTAGGCGAAGACGTTGGCGATCTCGAAGCTTTTACCGCTGCCGACTTCGCCCAGGCCATTGCCGGACGCGATTAGCCGTAATCTTACCACGCTTGGCAATTAGCTATGCCTTGCATGCTGGCGCCCAGGCGCTCACATTGCCTCCAAGCCGACTTGAGAAGTGTTCATGTCTGACAAAGCCGAGCCCAAATCCGCCGAGTCCGAGATCAATTGGGGCGAGGTCCGCCCCCAGCTGATCAAGATGGCGCTTGAACTGGGTCCGCTAGTGGTATTTTTCATCGTCAATGCGCGCGTGGATATTTTCGCCGCTACTGCATGGTTCATGGGCGCCATGGTGATGTCGTTGCTGGCGAGCTGGCTGATCCTGAAAAAGATCGCCGTCATACCGCTGGTTACTGGCGTGGTGGTGCTGGTGTTTGGCGGGCTGACGCTATGGCTGCAGGACGATACATTTATCAAGGTCAAACCGACCATCACCAACGGCCTATTTGCAGCAGTGCTACTGGGCGGTCTGATGTTTAAGCATTCGCTGCTGAAATATGTGTTTGGCGATGTCTACAAGCTGCGGCCCGAGGGCTGGAGCAAATTGACGCTGAATTGGGGTCTGTTCTTTGTCTTGCTGGCCATTATCAACGAAGTGTTGTGGCGCAATTTTTCGACTGATGTGTGGGTTGCGTTCAAGGTCTGGGGCGTGATGTCGCTGACCATCGCTTTCTCGATCAGCCAGCTTTCGCTACTGAACAAATATGCGCCGCCCAATGAGCCCAAGAATATGCCGCCCATTGGGGCGGAAAGATGAAAATGCATAGCACCGACCAGAGATAGGGCGCGTAGTTAGAGCGGTCGATATCTTCCATTTTCTTGCCGATGTACGCGACCCATTGCTTAGCCAGCACTATATACCAACCAGAACCAAAAGCCCAGGCAACGACACTGGCCAGAATGACGGCCAGCCAGTTTGGGGCAAAGTGTGACATGCGAATCCCCCCCAAATTGGTATTGTGGGAGGATTCTAGCGGCAGTTTGCGGGCTTGGGTAGCGGGCTGTTCACAGGCTGTCCATCTTGCACAGCAGCACCCATTGTTCCGGGCCGACCTTGGAGACCGACAGGCGAGAGAGCTTGACCAGCTCGAGTTCAGCCAGCTCGGGGTTGCCTTGACCGTGGCCAGGCTCACCAGCTTGGGCAATGGCCGGACCCCGGCGACATCGACGCATTCCCAGATCACTTCGCTCTTGGCGTTCAGCTCGGCGGTACTGTCAGGACGAGCAAACCCGATCATCTTGATGATGCCGACAATCTCCTTGCCGATATTGGAATGATAGAAGAAGGCCTCATCGCCCAATTGCATAGCACGCATATTGTTACGGGTGGCATAGTTGCGGACACCGGTCCACTCTTCGGCCTGGTTGCACGCGGTCTTGGCCATCATTTGGTCAAACGAGAACACATTGGGCTCTGATTTCATCAGCCAATAGGCCATGGCGTCAGCCCCTTTTGGCCGTGTGGTCGATAGCCAGCCTCCAGGGCTTGACCTCCCAGGATGCAAATACGCCCTGCTGCACGAAGGGATCGGCGGCGAAGATGGTCCTGGCGGCTTCCAGGCTTTCTGCCTCGAACACTATGATCGAGCGATCAGGCTTGTCTTCGCCGTCCATCAGGCTTGTCTTCGCCGTCTAGCACAGCCCCGACGGCCACCAGGGTTTCGCTCAGCGCATTGAGATGCTCCAGATGGACCGGGCGGACAGCCAGGCGCTGCTCGAGATTGCCCGGCTTGTCCTTGCCGATAAATACAAACAGCATGTTTTTAATCAATCCTCACGTTTGAGTGGACGAGCCATCAGGCCGGCAACCACTGTGGCAATATTGGCCTGGCCACTGAGTACGGCATGTACGGCGGCAATCAGGGGAGCGTCGACGGAAAGGCTGTGGGCCAGGGCGTCGGCGACCGGGGTGGTGGCAACGCCCTCGGCCAGCTTGGCGCCCGAGGAGATGATCTGCTCGACAGATTGCCCGCGCCCGAGCGCCATGCCAAACTGATAATTGCGCGACTGCACCGAGGTGCAGGTCAGCGTCAGATCACCCAGACCCGCCAGCCCGGTCAGCGTGGTTACCGAGCCGCCCATGGCCGAGACCATGCGGGCCATTTCGGCGAAGGCGCGAGCGATCAGGGCTGAACGAGCGGAGGCTCCTAGATTGGCGCCTTCAATGGCGCCACAGGCCAGGGCGTAGACGTTTTTCAGGGCCCCGGCGATTTCAACGCCAATATGATCATCGCTGGCATAGGGGCGGAAGCTCGGCCCAGCCAGGGCGGCTGCCAGGGCGGAGGTATGGTCAGCATCGTTACCCGCCAGGGTCACGGCGGTCGGTCGTCCGGCGGCGACGTCAGCGGCAAAACTAGGACCGGACAGTATATAGGGCACGGCATGTGGTGCCATGTCGGCAAGGATCTCGCTCTGGCGATCCCGTGTGCCGATTTCGAGGCCCTTGGCCGAGAGTACGACAGGCCTGTCGGTCAACAGGGCCGGGTCGAGATCAGTTAGGGCAGCGCGGGTGGATTGTGCGGGAACGACGAGAATGAAAATATCGGCCGGCACCGCCACCAGGCTGGCGCTGACTCGCTCGTGCAGTATCTGACCGCCCAAAGCCCGCCGATTGGTATGACTGGTATTGATTTCGGCAAGCTGCATATTGTCACGGACGACGAGAGTAACCTTGCGGCCCGCCATAGCGGCGGCCTGTGCCAGAGCGGTCCCCCAGGCACCACCACCGATGACGCAGACGGTTTCATGGCTCATGGCGGGCCTCTTCGGAAGCGCCAACCTGCATGTTGGGCAGGTCGAGCGGCCAGCGCGGCCGGGCGGTGACATCAAGTCGGTCGCGGACACCCATGGCAAAGCGTTCGGCGCCGGCCCAGGCGACCATGGCGCCATTATCGGTGCACAGCGCAATCGGCGGCATAATTAGAGTGGCGTCGGCCTGTTCACACACTGTTGCCAGTGCTGCTGCGATGGCGCGGTTGGCCGCGACGCCGCCGGCCACCACCAATTGCGGCGCAGCTTTGGGCAATTCGGCCTTGAACCGGTCCAGTGCCTGACGGGCGCGCACCGAAACAATTTCGGCAACAGTGGCTTGAAAGCTGGCGGCAATGTCGGCCACATCGGTGTCGCTGAGCGGGGCTAGTGCCTCAGCCTGCAGATAGACGGCAGTTTTGAGACCGGAAAAGGAGAAATCCAGCCGGGCTTCGCGCAATAGAGGACGCGGGAATTTGAACCGCTTGGGGTCGCCCTTTTTGGCGATTGCTTCAACCGCCGGCCCGCCGGGATGGCCTAGAGCCAGCAATTTGGCGATTTTGTCAAAGGCCTCCCCTAGCGCATCGTCAATGGCGGTGCCCCAGCGCTGGTAGTCACCGACACCGCGCACTAGCACAAACTGGCTGTGCCCGCCCGAGACCAGCAGCATCGGATAGGGAAACGCAACTTGATCAGTCATTCGGGCCGTCAGGGCGTGCGCCTCGAGATGATTGATGGCCAACAATGGCTTATTAAGGGCGGCGGCTAATGCCTTAGCGGTGGTCAGCCCCACTAGTACACCGCCAATCAGGCCAGGGCCAGCGGTGGCCGCGATGGCATCGACATCGGTCAGGGTGATATCGGCCTCGCGGCAGGCCTGGGCGATAATATGGTCGAGATAAGTGACATGGGCACGTGCTGCCAGTTCTGGCACTACGCCGCCGAATGCCGCATGCTCATCGAGCTGACTACGGACCACATTAGAACGAATCGTTGAATGACCGAATTGGTCTCGTACAACGATAGCGGCCGCGGTTTCGTCGCAGCTGGTCTCGATGCCAAGGATAATGGCTGGCGCTTGCCCGGTCACGATGAACTGGTTACTCCCTGATGGGTGTCTCTGCCTACTATAGGACCAAATCACATTGCAATCGCCCCAAACTTTCGCCCGAATCGGAACACGCGGTAGCCCGCTGGCGCTGATGCAGGCGCGCCTGGTGCGCAGTCTGCTGACATCAACCCATGGCATTGACGAAGACGATATAGAAATCGTGGTGTTGTCGACGGGCGGCGATCACATTCAGGTCAGCAATGCCAGTCTGAGCGAGATCGGCGGCAAGGGGCTATTCACCAAGGAAATCGACGAGGCCATGCTGACAGGACGAGTCGATATCGGCGTGCATTCGAGCAAGGATGTGGCGACTCAGATGTCAGACGGCTTGGCGCTGGCGGCCTTTTTTGAGCGCGAGGATGTGCGCGACGCATTTCTGTCGGTCAAGGTGCAGAGCCTGGATCAACTGGCCGAGCACGCCAAATTCCGTACCTTCTCGATTCGCCGGGCGGCGCAGGTTCTGCGTCAGCGGCCAGATCTGCAAATCGTGCCATTTCGCGGCAATGTCGGTGCCCGTTTGCAAAAGTTAGCCGATGGCGTGGCCGACGCGACACTTCTGGCCATGGCGGGGCTCAACCGGTTGGGCGAAGGCCACCGCGCCACCGGACAGATGGACCCCGAAATCTTTCTGCCGGCGCCAGCGCAGGGCGCCATCGGGCTGGCCGTGCGCAGCGATGACACACGCATGGCCGGTCTGGTTGCCGCTCTTGATCATCCGCCGACCAATCTGGCCATTACCGCAGAGCGGGCCATGCTGGCGGTGCTGGATGGCTCGTGCCGCACACCGGTGGGGGCGCTGACGCGGCTGGACGATGGCACATTGACCCTCAAGGGGCAAATTCTCAGCCTGGATGGCCAGACGGCGTTTGATAGTGCAGCGACCGGCGTGGATCCGCTGGCACTGGGTCGTCGGGTTGGTGCCGATCTTCTGGCACGGGTCGGCAGTGAATTTATGGCCCAATGGACGGCAACATGACCCGGATGCTGATCACCCGGCCCGATCCGGACGCGCAGTCGAGCCTGGCGCGCCTGCAGGCGCTCGATATTGCCGGGGTTGCCGCGCCGCTGATGGAACGGGTGATGCTTGACGTCAGCCTGCCGCCTGCCGACGGTTTTGCCGCTCTGGTGTTCACCAGCGCCAATGCGGTGCGCACGCTGATGGATCGTGATGTAGTCAGCGATTATGCGCATCTGCCGGTGCTGGCGGTGGGCGACCGTACAGCGCGCGATGCGGCGGCGGCCGGCTTTGTCCGGGTTGGCAGCGCGGCGGGCAATTTTGGTGATCTGGTCAATGCAATCGGATTGTCGGGCCTGAAGGGGCCGCTGTTTTATCCCACGGGCAAACATCAGAGTGCCGATCTGGGTAAGGCTCTGGCACCCATGGGCGTCATGGTGGCCACCGCCAAGGTTTACGACATGGTAGCCATTGCTGCCTTGCCCAGCACGGTGCTTGCGGCGCTCGGCGATGGCGGGATCAATGCAGTGCTGGTCTATTCCCGACGCACCGCCGAAATATTTGTCCGTCTCGCGCATAGCCTGGACCGCACACAGCGGCGGGCCCTGGGTATGCTGTGCATGAGCGAAGCGGTCGCAGAGGTCTTGCTTGAGGCGCATTTCAATCGCATCAGCCTGGCCGATTGCCCTGACGAAGAGGCGATGATGGCGTTAGCGCTGAGTTTTGCCCGCGCGCAAACTGAGCCATAGTCGATTGTGAACATGAGGATACCCGGATATGGCGGATAGCAAGAGCAACGATCCCAAGGCCAATGAGGTCAAGCCAGGCGTAGTCAGACCCCCGGTCCTCGATCTTAAGGCACGGTCGGCCGAGGCTGATGCAGTTAAATCAGAGGCCAGTACGGCAAACACCAAACCCACAGGGTCGGCTGCGCCGAGTGCAGCTGCGGTCGACAAGCCCAAATCGACTGACAAGCCAAAGCCTGCGCCCAGTCCTAAACCGTCATCGGATTTCGGCTTTGGCTCAGCCCTTATTGGTGGTCTGCTGGGTCTGGGCGCTGCCTATGGTCTCGCCTATGCCGGTCTCTGGCCAAGCCCGCCGGCGATGCCGATAGTTGCCGATCCACGACTGGCCGCCTATGGCAAGTTGATCCCTGAGCTTGAGACTGTCATCCAGACCACCCGGGCCGAATTGGCCAAGCTCAATCAACGCGTTGCCACGCTGGAAAAGGCTAAGCCGGTTGCCATTGCCACCGATCCGGTTGACCTGTCCGCCATTGAGGGCGACGTCGCTGCATTGACTGCGCGTGTGGACAAGTTGGCGGCGGCACCGGCAGCAGTGGCCGGTGCCGGCGCAATGGATGGTTTGCGCAGCGACCTGGCCGCGCTGGGGACACGGCTTGATGAATTGGCCGCCCGCACGGGCACGGCCGAGGCCAGCCTGCGCACTATCGACACCACAGTCGCTCAGACCAGCGCGGCATTGGCGGCGCAGCTGAGCGATATTACTGCCGTACTGCAATTGCCGCTAATCCTGTCGGGTTTTGAAACGGCCTTCGCCACCGGCCGGCCCTATGAGACCGAACTGGCGGCCCTGCGCGCCGCAGCGCCCGAGGCCAGCATTCCCACGCTGATCGCCAATCAGGCGCCGCAGGGACTGACCCGTCCCGATATCATCGCGCGGCGGTTTGATGCGGTGCTGCCGGCGATTCTGGCCGGCCGGCCAGCCGATCCCGATGCGCAATGGCAGCAAGGGGCGCTGGACTGGTTCGCCTCGGCCATTGCCCTGCGCCCGACCGGGGAAATCGAGGGTGACGGTCCCGAGGACATTATCTCGCGGCTAATCGGCGCGGTGGATCGGCGCGACTTTGTCAGCGCACAATCGCTGCTCGGCAGTCTGCCGGCGCCGATGCAGGCTGCGGCAGACGACGTGCCGACACTGATCGCCGAGCAGGCCGGGGCCGAGACATTCCTGCAGAGCCTGCGTGATGCGGCGCTGAGCGGCGAGGTTGCAAAATGATCCGTCTTGCTTCCTGGATCGTGGGCAGTCTGGTCATCGCCGCGCTGGCGGCCTGGATGATATCGCTGCCGGGCACGCTGACGCTGGAGGTGATGGGCTATCGCGTGCAGCCAAGGCTAGGCGCGGCTGTATTCATGTTTATTATTGTGGCTGTTGTGGTGATTTTCGTCTGGGCGATCGTCGGGCGGATCATCTCGGCGCCACGCGTCATGGCCCGGCGCGGTCGCGAGCGACGACGTGAGCAGGGCGTCGAGGCGCTCGGTGATGCGATGATCGCGCTGCAGGCCGGCGATCCGGCTCGAGCACGAGCGTTGGCGCGTGAGGCGCAGGCGCGCCTGCCGTCCAATGCTGCCGCCAAACTGCTTGAGGCGCGGGCCGATCTGGCGCTGGGCGACATGCCCGCCGCGCGCGAACATTATCGCGCCCTGATCGCCAGCGATAAGACGGCGCTGGCAGCGCTGACCGGGCTTTATGACCAGGCGCGCGCCCAGCACAGGCCGCAGGCAGCGCTGACCTTTGCCCGCAAGGCGCTGAGCCTAGCGCCGGCCAGTTTCTGGGCGTCCGAAGCGGTGTTCAACGATCTAGCGCAACGCGGGCAATGGGCCGAGGCGGTGGCAATGGTCAATGTCGAGCGGGCTAGTAGCCGCGAAGATCGCGGCCGCAAGCGGCGGCGACAGGCAGTGATTGAAACCGCCCGGGCGCGCGAGACCGAAACTAGCCAGCCATTAAGTGCCTTGGAGCACGCGCTGACCGCACTCAGGCTGTTGCCCAATTTTGTGCCCGCAGCGCTGATTGCGGCGCGTATTCACATCAATCGCGGCGAGACGCGCAAGGCAATAAGCCTGCTGCGCCGGATCTGGCGCGCCACGGGGCATCCCGATATTGCCGCCCTCTATAGGCACGCCCAACCCGGCGCCTCGGCGGTCGATCGGCTGAAGCGGCTGGGGGAAATCATTGAAACGCCGCCGCCGCACCGGGCCGCCGGTATGGCTCTGGCCCACGCGGCCATCGACGCCTATGACTGGGCGCAGGCGCGCAATGCACTGGCGCCTTTTGTCGGTCCCGATGCTACCCAGGGGGTAGCCAGCCTGATGGCGAAGATCGAAGAGGGCCAGAATGGCGATCAGGGCAAGGCCCGCGAATGGCTAGCGCGCGCGGTGCGAGCGCCGCGCGACCCGGCATGGACCGCCGATGGCATAGTGAGCGATGAATGGGAGCCAGTATCGCCGGTCACCGGGCGGCTGGATGCGTTTGAGTGGAAGGTACCTATGATCGCAATAGTGACCGCGCCGCCGCGAATCGGCGAGGCGCTGACCGCACAATCGCCAACCCAAGCTGCGTTGCCTCTTGCACCGGCTCAAAACCCGACATAAAAGGCCACCCGTTGCCGCATTAGCTCAGTTGGTAGAGCACATCATTCGTAATGATGGGGTCAGGTGTTCGAGTCACCTATGCGGCACCATATTTTCTCAACGAGATAAGCGACTTACGGGGTTTATAAATTAAGAGTTGTCCATTAGTAAATTCACATCC